>NZ_JBEHWS010000019.1:0-38154 GCF_040239565.1 Fulvimarina thalattae | reverse complement strand
GGATGATTACGACCGCTGGCAGCGACGTGATCTCTCTGCCCGCCATTACGTCTACGTCTGGGCCGATGGCGTTTATCTCCAGGCTCGCTTGGAAGACGCTGCCGCCTGCATGCTGGTGATCATTGGCGCGACGCCCGAAGGCAGGAAAGAACTCGTCGGTTTCCAGGTGGGTGTGCGCGAGAGCGCTCAAAGCTGGCGCGAACTCCTCGTCGATCTGAAGGCTCGTGGCCTTGCCGTTGCGCCTGAGGTCGCCGTTGGCGATGGAGCGATGGGGTTCTGGAAGGCGCTCGAGGAGATCTTTCCCGGAACCAAGCACCAGCGCTGCTGGGTTCACAGTGAGGCCAGCCCGCCACCGGTTCGAGGGCGTAGGCCGAACGCCAACGTCCTGAACAAGGTCCCCAAATCGGTGCAGCCGAACATGAAAGCCGATCTGCGTGAGGTTCGAGACGCGCCGGATCGCGCCCACGCCGAGGCGGCTATCGCGAACTTCGAGGAAAAGTACGGCGTCAAATATCCGAAAGCCGTTCAATGCCTGACGAAGGATCGCGAAGCGTTGCTCGCTTTCTTCGACTTCCCGGCGGAACATTGGGACCACCTGCGCACCGCCAACCCGATCGAGAGCGTCTTCGCCACCGTCCGGCATCGAACCGTACGCACGAAAGGCGCCCTTTCGCACAAAACCGCCCGGCTCATGGTGTTCAAGCTCGTCATGGCGGCTTCGAAGACCTGGCGACGGCTGAAGGGCGAAAATCGCTTGTCGATGCTCATCGCAGGCGTCAAATTCACCGACGGCGTCGCCGTCATCCCCGAAGCCAATCAACGCGCCGCCTGATCGGCCCCATCACCCAGATCCAACCATCGCTCTGAGTTTCGCCGCCACCAGCTGCACTTCCATCAGGGGGTAGTGTCGTTGTTCAGCGCCGGCGCATGGAATTGTCGGTTTACCTGATAGAGCGGACAGAGCGCCGCCTTGTCGTCGATTGTCAGTCTTCACCGGCTCGCCACTGATCACTCCTTGCAGGCCGAGTTCGCGCGTCAAACGCTTCATCGACAGCGGGCAACATCGAACACTTACCGGTTCATCTGACGACAGATCTGGTGCACGCCAGTGACGCCGAAGTTCTCGGCGATGACGCGCAGCGCTTCCGGCTTCAGGGCCACGTCGCGCTGCGAACGCAACAACATCCGGGAGAGATCATCCCGCTAAGCGACACTCTCGTGATGGGAGGAGGTCGATCGGCAGAGCGAGCCTTGTCGCGGAACTGGCCCGAGCGACAATGGCGAACGGCAGATCAACTCGACCCCATACTCCTCATGATGCTTGTCGATGTTGGCGATCATTTCCTGAACGGGCGGTCGAGCTCCGTCTGGTCAAAGTCGAACCCGTCACGCCACTGGTTCGAGTGGCGGGTGAGACGCCGACGCCTTGAACAGGATCTCGTTAAGCTGGCAAAGCTTGCGGTTCTCGCGTTCCAACGCCTTAGCCTATCGGCCACTTCGCCGGGCAGCTCGGCACGGTTGCCGCTATCGACCTCGGCCTTCTTCACTCACTCGTGCAGGGTTTGCGCCGAGCAGCCGATCTTCGCCGCAATCGGCAGCGCGTTCTGTGCCCGCCCTGGTTATCCGAAACCGTCCAAACCGCTCGGTTGCTGACCTCAGGCGCGTGCTTGTCTGTTGTTTTGCTCATCGTGACCGCTTGCTCCCAGGAGTTGGGTCCGCCGGTAAACCCGGAGCGGTTCACGGCTTTCAAAACGTCCGCGACAGGCTCGCCTTGACCCGTCTCAGCGGGATAGAGGATTCGATGCCGGCGACGCCCTCGATGCGGGTCAGGCGGCCGACGAGGAATTCCTCGAATTCGCGCATGGAGCGGGTGACGACGCGCAGAAGATAGTCGCGATTTCCGGTCATCAGCCAGCAATCGGAAACCTCCGGCATGCGCTTGATCGCCGTCTCGAAGGTCGAAAGCGCATGGTCGATCTGCCGGTCGAGCTTGACCGAGACGAAGACCGAGACCTCGAAGCCGAGGGCCTCCTCGTCGATCAGCGCGGCATAGCCGGTGATGATGCCATCCTCCTCCAGCCGGCGCACCCTCCGTGCGACCGGCGTCGGGCTGAGGCCGACCCTGTCGCTGAGCGCCTGGATGGACATGCGGCCATCGCCGAGGAGTGCGCGCAGGATCTGGAGGTCGAAGGTGTCGATGGAAGCTGTTTCCTTCATGATCTCTCGATTTGTTAGAGTACTCCACTAATAGTGGCTTCAAAGGAAGGGAAAAGAGCCAGAAAACCGGGGTGCCGGCGCGCTATGATGCTTCATGGAAGATTTCAGGGAGGAAAGTGTGGCGTCCAACAATCTGACGATGATCGAGCGGCGCCTGCTCTGGCTCTCGCACTGGATGATCCATCAAGCCAACCACATCCGCCCGAAGGTGGACGGCATCAAGGTGGGCGGCCATCAGGCATCCTCGGCCTCCATGGTGCAGATCATCACGGCGCTGTACTTCTCGGCGCTCAGGCCGGAGGACCGCGTGGCGGTGAAGCCCCACGCCTCGCCGGTGTTCCACGCCATGCAATATCTGATGGGCAATCAGACCCGCGAGCAGCTGGAAGCCTTTCGTGGGCTCGGCGGCGCCCAGAGCTATCCGAGCCGCACCAAGGACAAGGACGACGTCGATTTCTCGACCGGCTCCGTCGGTCTCGGTGTCGCGGTGACGAGCTTCGCCTCGATCGTCCAGGACTACATTCAGGCGAAGCACTGGGGCCACGACGTGCCGCTCGGGCGCATGGTGGCGCTCGTGGGCGATGCGGAGCTCGACGAGGGCAATGTCTACGAGGCTTTGCAGGAGGGCTGGAAGAACGATCTGCGGAACTGCTGGTGGATCATCGATTACAATCGCCAGTCTCTCGACGGGATCGTGCGGGAGGGACTGTTCGAGCGGATCGAGAAGATGTTCGACGTCTTCGGGTGGGACGTCGTGCGCGTCAAGCATGGCGCGCTCCAGCGGGCGGCCTTCGGGGAGCCGGGCGGGGAGAAGCTGCGCGAGTGGATCGACGCCTGCTCCAATCAGGAATATTCCGCGCTCACCTTCATGGGCGGCGCGGTCTGGCGCGAGCGGCTGATGAACGATCTCGGCGATCAGGGCGATGTCTCCGCGCTGATCGACCGGCGCAGCGACGGCGAGCTCGCCGATCTCATGGAAAACCTCGGCGGCAACTGCACCGCCACCATGGCCGAGACTTTCGCGAGCGTCGATCACGACCGCCCGACCTGCTTCCTGGCATATACGATCAAGGGCTGGGGCACCCCCATCGCTGGCCACAAGGACAATCACGGCGGGCTGATGACCAAGGACCAGTTCGCCGAATGGCAAGAGCACATGGGGGTTGCCAAGGGCGAGGAATGGGAGCCCTTCGCGACGATCGAGGATGTCGACGCTTTCAGGGCGTTTCTGGACGAGGTTCCTTTCTTCTCCAAGGGCACGCGCCGCCTGAAGGACGATAAGATCGAGGTCCCGTCAGTCGCGCCGCCGAAGGACAAGACGCTCTCCACCCAGGCCGCCTTCGGCAAGATCCTCGACGATCTGGCCAAAGGCGACAGCGCGCTCGCCGCCCGCATCGTGACGACCTCGCCGGATGTGACCGGTACCACCAATCTCGGGCCCTGGGTGAACCGGCGCAAGCTCTTCGCCCGCAAGGACCAGCTCGACGCCTTCATCGAGCACAAGATCCCGTCCACCGCGAAATGGGTTTTCACGCCGGAGGGCCAGCATATCGAACTCGGCATCGCCGAGATGAACCTCTTCCTGCTGCTGGCCGCCTCCGGCCTCTCCCATTCGCTCTTCGGCAAGCGGCTGATCCCGATCGGCGCGCTCTACGATCCATTCGTCAATCGCGGCCTCGATGCCCTGAACTATGCCTGCTATCAGGACGCCCGCTTCATCGTCGTCGGCACACCCTCCGGCGTGACGCTCGCGCCGGAAGGCGGGGCGCACCAGTCCATCGGCACGCCGCTGATCGGCATGAGCCAGGACGGGCTCTCGGCCTTCGAACCGGCCTTTGCCGACGAACTCGCGGTGATCATGGAATGGGCTTTCGAATATCTGCAACGCGATGGCGATGCCGTCCTCAACGAGCGCACCTGGCTGCGCGACGAGACCGGCGGCTCGGTCTATCTGCGCCTCACCACCAACCCGATCGAGCAGATCGGAACGCGCGCAGACGACGCCTTCCGGCAGGGCGCAATCGACGGGGCCTACTGGCTGAAGAAGCCGGGGCCCAATTGCGAGGTCGTCATCGCCTATCAGGGCGCGGTCGCGCCGGAAGCGATCAAGGCGGCGGGTATTCTCGGCGAGGGCCGGCGCGATATCGGCGTTCTCGCAGTCACCTCTGCGGACCGGCTGAACTCCGGCTGGCTCGCCGCCCAGCGCGCTCGCTCGCGCGGCAACCGCGAGGCCCGCTCCCATATCGAGCGGCTGTTCGAGGCCCTGCCGCGCAGCTGCCACCTCGTCACCGTCCTCGACGGGCATCCGACGACGCTCTCCTGGCTCGGCGCGGTCGCCGGCCACCGCACGATCCCCCTCGGCGTCGAGCATTTCGGCCAGACCGGCACTATCGGCGATCTCTACGATCATTTCGGCATCGACGCTGCGACGATCATAGACCGGGTAGAGGGGCTGACCGCCGGGCGTAGGGTCGGAAGCGACCTCGTCTCACCAGTGGGAGCGACCTGACGAAGAGAAGCCGACCTTTGGAGGTCGTTCAAGGCGCGGCGAGAAGACGAGGTGCCTGAATCGAATTGGCGATTTCGATGAGTTTCGGGGCAATTTCGGCTTCGGAAGTTTTTCGGCTCGACAGCGAACATTGTACGCATGCGACGGGACGGCCGTCGCCATCCAGGATCGGAGCGGCCACCACGATCTCTTTCATCATGTCCTGGCTGTCGGTGAGCGCGTAACGATCGCCCGCCGCCCGATATCGCAGCCCTCGAAAAGGCCCCTCCGCTGCGGGACGCGGAGGGGTTCTGGGATTTCGGCTGAACGTACGAGCGCTCAGCCGTCCTTGTAGTAATAGCTGTAGCCGTTGAGGGCCGGTGCACCGCCGAGATGGGCGTAGAGCACTTTCGAGCCCTCGGGGAAGAAGCCCTTCTTGGCAAGGTCGATGAGGCCCTGCATGGATTTTCCCTCATAGACCGGGTCGGTCATCATCGCCTCGGTGCGGGCAGCGAGACGGATGGCGTCGTTGGTCTCCTCGCTCGGCACGCCATAGGCTGGATAGGCGTAATCCGGATTGATGACGATTTCGGAATCCTCGACCTTGCGACCGAGTTCGACGAGATCGGCCGTGTTATCGACGATCTGGCGCACCTGGGCGCGCGTCTGCTCCACCGTGGCCGAGGCATCGATGCCGATCACCTTGTCGGCGCGGCCGTCCGCGGCGAAACCGACGACCATGCCGCCGAAGGTCGAACCGGTGACGACGCAGACGACGACGTAGTCGAACTTGAAGCCGAGTTCGGCTTCCTGTTGGCGAACCTCTTCGGCAAAGCCGACATAGCCGAGGCCGCCATATTTGTGGACCGAGGCTCCCGCCGGGATGCCGTAGGGCGTGCCGCCGGCATCGCGCACCGATTGAAGCGCGTCTTCCCAGCTTTGCCGGATGCCGATATCGAACTCATCCTCTACGAGCCGGGATTCCGCGCCCATCAGCCGGGTGAGCAGGATATTGCCGACCCGGTCGTAGACCGCATCGTAATGAGGCACCCATTTCTCCTGGACGACGACGCATTTCAGCCCGAGCTTGGCGGCCGTCGCCGCGACCATGCGGGTATGGTTCGACTGGACACCGCCGATCGAGACCAGCGTGTCGGCGCCGGAGGCCAGGATGTCCGGCACGATATATTCGAGTTTCCGTAGCTTGTTGCCGCCGAAGGCCATGCCGGAATTACAGTCGTCGCGCTTGGCATAAACGTCGATCTTGCCGCCGATCGCCTGGCTCAGGCGCGGCAGATGCTCGATGGGCGTCGGACCGAATGTAAGAGGATAGCGCTCGAATTTTTCCAGCATGGCGGCTCCCTTGAGCTTCTCGAAGAATGACGCCGCGACACTAGCACCACGATTGCGAAAGGTGCTCTCGTAATAAATGGCAAAAAGCGAATTTTAGAATAGAAGTTGTCTACAGAATGATCGTCTGAGCTATGATCATCTCAAAAAGTCAGAAGAATCTTCCATGGCCGAAATCGATCGCATTGACCGCAATATTCTGCGCGCGCTCCAGTCCGATGGACGGCTCTCGAATGCCGATCTCGCGGCGCGCGTGAATGTGAGCCCGGCGACCTGTCATCGCCGCACCCAGCGCCTGTTCGAGGAGGGTTGGATCCGCTCGGTCCGCGCCGAGGTCGATCCCGGACGGCTGGGGCTGGGCGCCGTCGTCATGGTGGGCGTCGTGCTCGATCGTTCGACGCCCGAAAGCTTCGCCGCTTTCGAAGCTGCCGTTACGCAGCTCTCCGTCGTCCTCGACTGCCACCTCGTGGCCGGCGATTTCGATTATCTCCTGAAGATCCGCGTGCGAGACATGGCCGATTTCAACCGCCTGCACGGCGAAACCCTCATTGCCCTGCCCGGCGTGCGCCAGACCCGCACCTTCTTCGTCATGAAGGTGGTGAAGGACTCCGAACCTCTGGATTTTTGAAGAATGCGGAGTCTTCAGTGACACGGATCACAGGGAAACCCGCCATTTCCCAAGTGGTCCGATTTACGTCTGCCCGGCCGAGATCGTTCCGCCGACACGTCTTATCGACGCCGGCTCATTTTCGTGGTTCGACTATCGGGAATTGAACATGTAGATCGCCTTGATCACAAGTTCCGGGAGGCTCTTGGCATCCAGCTTCGCCTTGAGGGCCGAGGCGTTGTTTGCTATCGTCTTGTAGCTGACGCCAATTCTCTCCGAGATCTCCGAATAGGAGAGGCCTCGGCTGATCAGGCCGAGGATCTCGATCTCGCGGGACGTCAGGTTCTCGAAGACCACACTTTCGCGCTGCTGGTTCAGGAGCGCGACCTTCGTCGCCATCTCGGGCGCCAGGTAGGGCGCCCCGCTCATCACCGTTGCGAACGCTTCTCCGATCATTTCGGGCGCGATATCCTTCTGGACGTAGCCGCTCGCGCCGGCGAGCAGCACCTGCTTTACGACCGCGGGATCGCTATGCATGCTGAAGACCAGAACGGGCGTCTTCGAATCCACCTGCCTCAGACGGCGCAGGAAGGACAAGCCGGCAAAGGCGTTGTCGCGAAACGACAGATCGAGCACTAGGATGTCGGGTTCCAGCTGGCGGTACTGGCGAAAACCGGAGCTGAGGGTACTCGCGCCGTAAGCCATGCAGGCGCACTGCCCTTCCACGCTCCGCATGAGGCCCTGGAGGACGATCGGATGGTCGTCGATTAAGAGCGCCGTTTTCATGTCTGTCGCCTCATTCTGCTCTTCCTCATTCGGGCCGTGGCATCCGCGCCTTCCGGCCCTCGACGCCCGGAATATCGATCGCGACCCGCGTTCCCCGGGTTGAGCGCTCCGGGCCGATCAGACGTCCACTGAGCGTGTTGACGCGTTCGCGTACGCCGTCGAGGCCGATGCCGCGCGCGTTTTCCTTCGGTGTACCCGATCCGTTGTCTTCGATCGTCACGACGAGGTTCGAGGCTTCTTTTGCGGTGGATGGTGCCAGCGCTACGTCGATATCGATCCGGTCGGCACCACCATGGCGAAGTGCGTTGAGAATGCCTTCGCTCACGAAGCGATAAATCGTGAGATCGATGGTTTCGCCGAAGGTGAGATCTCCTGTTCCGATCGTGAGCCCGATTTCCGGATGCGGCTGCACGCGACGATAGTCGAGCGCGAGCGTTTCGATCACGGCGGAAAGCGGCGCATCGCCGATCATCATCGGCTTCATCCGCGACAGGATTTGCCGCATCAGCAGCTGCACGTCGTTGATGCTGCATTCGAGCTCGTCGAGCGGCGCCTGCAGTACTTCGGAATTGTCCGGACCGTGATCGCAGAAGACCCGTTTCAGCCTGGACAGGTTGGCGCGCGCGAGGAAGAGACTGGGCCCGACCTCGTCGTGCAGGTCGCTTGCGAGCCGCCGTCGCTCCTCGTCGTGCGCCGTCAGCAGACGGTTGGCGAGTTGGCTGTTCGCGCGACGCTCTGCCATCAGAGATGCGGCCAGCTCGTTGAAGCCCGCGCCCACCGGCTCGAATTCGGCGAACCCCGATTCCGGAAGCCGGACCCCGCTCTCCCCCGATCGCAATTTGGATAGGGCCGTGGACGTCTCCTGCAGGCGGGAGAAGACGGTGCTGACCATCAACAAGGCAAAAACCGAAACAGCCAGACCGTAGACCATGGTCATCGGCAGGATAAAGCGAAAGTCTTCCCAGACCTCGTCGATTTCGTCGTCGCTATTGGAACGCAGAACGATCGTCGCGATTTGTCGGTCGTCGGCGACCACCGAAAATTCCGTTTGAAATTTTGCAGATCGGATGAATTCCGCGAAAAGCTCGGGCGCTTTGCCTTCTTCTTCCAACGCGCCGGCCTCTTGCTCGATCGGCGTGCTGTCCGCAGCGATCGGCACGGGCGAGCCATCGCTGAACGTCATCTCGGCAGTGACGTGCCTGATCTGGAGGAGCTGTCGATAGAGTTCCGACAGGGCCTGTTGAGGATTGGCGTCGTTCTCGATGGCGGTGGCGCGCTCATGGGCGAACCGGTCGGCAATGAGGAAGGAGGCCTCGATCTCGCGGCTCGTCGCGATCTTGGCATTGACCAGGATGACGGCGGTCAGGGCAAACCAGGCGAAAAGGCTGATCAGGACCAGGCCAAGAGCGATCCGTCCGCGAAGGCTTTTCGTCTTTTCCGTTTCGCCGACCGACGATCGAATTGCGGTGATCGTCATATTTCCGACTGTCATCGCCGTTCGCCCGCTCTCGCAAGATCGGCAATCGCTGCCTCGTGGTCCGCACCTGCGTCGCGAAGATTGATGTAGTGATGAAGGTCGTCGGCGAAGGAACGAGGCTCCTTTCCGCCGATGCTTTCCAGCTCGATCAGGAGCGTGTCGAGCGGCATCGGCGTGCCGCCCTCCGTCAGATAGTCGCCCCCTTGGATGAGACGGTTGGAGATCATGCGCGGAGTCTCGATGTAATGGCGCCGGGCGTCCCGGAGGAGGTTCGCATAATGCGAAACGGCTTCGGAACTGTCCTGCAGGTCGGGCTCGTTCGCCGCAACGCGTGCGAGAAAGAGCGCGACGGGAGTTTTGTCACTGACCGGCTGCCAGCGCGCCATTTCTTGCTGCTCTTCCTCGACTTGCACACCCGCAATGCCGATTTCGGCAGGCGGGTCGTCACATGAGGTCAAGCCGGCGCCCATTGCAGCGGCGGCAAGCCAAACCACCGGTTTCGCTCTCCTGATCGACGGCTTCACCGATCCAATCATTCCCTTGCTCCCACGCCGGCCTCGACAGACCGCCTGCGAAACCGCCGACGCCGGATACGGCGGTTTTCTGCCGAGGTCGATTTGCAGATCAAAAATACAGTTCTGGTCGCGGACTTGAGATGCGACCCGGCGATTCCAACAGTCGTCTCTGACACGAGGGAGAAGTGTTTGAAAAGACTGCTTGCAAGATCGGGCACTTCTTCCCGCCTTTTTGGGCGCCCAGTCCTAAAGACAAAAAATGACGCCTATGAAAAAGGTGATCTGCGATCTGGGAGGATCGTTCCAGATAGTGACCCAGTTAGACATAAGATTCTTTCCGAAAGATAGAATCTGTCTGCCGATTACTAGTAATTCGGGAGGAATTATGAGACGATACTTAAACTCCGTGTCCGGTGTTTCGCTCGCCGCCGCCATGATCCTGGCAGCCCCAGGTGCAGCTCAGGCGAACGACAAGTTGGTCGAACTGGCGAACGATCCCCAGAACTGGGTGATGACCGGCCGGAATTACGACGCCAACAACTACTCCGAAATGACCTCCATCACGAAGGAGAATGTGGCGGACCTGAAGCCCGCCTGGTCGTTCTCCACCGGCGTCCTGCACGGTCACGAAGGGACGCCCCTCGTCGTCGATGGAATGATGTATATCCATTCGCCGTTCCCGAACACGACCTTTGCCCTGAGCCTCGACGATCCGGGCAAGATCGTCTGGCAGAACAAGCCGAAGCAGGATCCGACGGCCCGTGCCGTCGCTTGTTGCGACGTGGTCAATCGCGGCCTGGCCTACTGGCCGGGCGATGATGAAGTCGATCCGCTGATTTTCCGTACCCAGCTTGACGGGCACATCGTAGCGATCGACGCAAAGACCGGCGAAACCCGCTGGCAGATGGAGAACTCCGACATTCGCGTCGGTTCCACGCTGACCATCGCGCCATACGTCATCAAGGACAACGTTCTCGTCGGCTCGTCCGGTGCCGAACTCGGCGTCCGCGGCTACGTCACGGCCTACAACGTGAAGACTGGCGAGCAGCAGTGGCGCGCCTATGCAACCGGCCCGGACGAGGACATCCGCCTCTCCGAGGATTTCAACGCCCCAAATCCGCAATACGGCCAATTCGATCTGGGTCTCGAGACCTGGGAAGGCGAAGCCTGGAAAATCGGTGGCGGCACGAACTGGGGATGGTACGCCTACGATCCGGACGAGAATCTCTTCTACTATGGTTCGGGTAACCCGGCGCCATGGAACGAGACCATGCGTCCCGGCGACAACAAGTGGACGATGGCGATCTGGGGTCGTAACCCGGACGACGGCATGGCGGAGTTCGCCTATCAGAAGACCCCGCATGACGAGTGGGATTATGCCGGCGTCAACGTGATGATGCTCTCCGAACAGGAGGACAAGGAAGGCAACATGCGCAAGCTGTTGACCCATCCTGACCGCAACGGCATCGTCTATACCCTCGACCGCACGAACGGTGATCTGATCTCTGCGGACAAGATCGACGACACGGTCAACTGGGTGACGGAGGTCGACCTGGAAACCGGTGTTCCAATCCGCGATCCGGAGTTCGGAACGCGCATGGATCACGTTGGCCGCGACATTTGTCCGTCAGCGATGGGTTACCACAACCAGGGCCACGACTCCTACGATCCGGAACGCGAGTCCTTCTTCATGGGGGTCAACCACATCTGCATGGACTGGGAGCCCTTCATGCTTCCCTATCGTGCCGGTCAGTTCTTCGTCGGTGCGACGCTGAACATGTATCCTGGTCCGAAGGGTGATCGTCAGGCCAATCTCGGCCTTGGTCAGGTGAAGTCCTACGACGCGATCACCGGCGAGTATAAATGGGAAGTCATGGAGCGCTTCGCGGCTTGGGGCGGCACGCTCGCCACGGCCGGCGGCGTGATGTTCTACGGAACGCTCGACGGCTTCATCAAGGCTCGTGACTCCGATACAGGCGACCTCCTGTGGAAGTTCAAGCTTCCGTCCGGTGCGATCGGTCATCCGATGACCTACGAGCATGACGGTCGTCAGTACGTCGCCATCTACTACGGTGTCGGTGGTTGGCCGGGCGTTGGCCTCGTCTTCGACCTGAATGATCCGACGGCTGGTCTCGGTGCAGTCGGCGCGTTCTCCGAACTTGCCAACTACACCCAGATGGGCGGTGGTGTGATGGTCTTCTCGCTCGACGGCGAGAGCGTTTACACCGATGACATCAACACCGGCGAATACGAGCCGACGAGTGGACAGAGTGGCGAGCGCGACGCCTCGCTCAAGCAGCAGTCGGATCGCGATCCGAGCTGAGGCTGAAACGGATGTCCAGGAGACACGGCGCATGATGCGCCGTGTCTTTCCCGGCGATCTCCTTCGATGCTCCCCGTCAACACGTTCAAAATCGGTATTGAATATGGAAACCCGCAGCGTTTGCGCCGCGTTGGTCGCGCTTTTCGCCACGACCGCATTGGCTTCGGCCCAGCAGAATAACGACAGCGCCGTTAAGCCGACACCGGTACCCGCGAAGGCTTCCGGACCGAGCGAGACATCCCAGAGCGATATCCTGAAGGTCTGTGCTTCAACGAAGGAAGCACCCTATTCGAGCGCCGACGAGAGTGGTTTCGAGAACAGGATCGCGGAAATCCTCGCCGAGGAGATGGGCCGCACCCTCGAATATCAATGGGTCGAACAGCCTGCGATCTATCTCGTTCGAGACGGGCTCGACGAAAAGACCTGCGACGTGATCATCGGCGTCGACGCAGGCGACGAACGGCTTCTGACCACGACCCCTTATTACCGCTCGGCCTACGCCTTCGTGAGCAAGGCGTCCGACGATTTCGACGGAACGCGATGGCAGGACGTCGGTGGCGAGAATATCTCGCGTATCGTTCACCGGCTTTATTCGCCGGCTGAGACAATGCTGAAATACTCCGGCAAGTACGAGGATAACCTCGCCTATCTCTATTCCCTCGTCGACTTCAAATCGCGGCGCAACCAGTTCATCGACGTGCCCGCGTCGCGTCTCGTTCAGGAAGTGCGCGCGGGTGAAGCCGACCTTGCGATTGCATTCGCTCCGGATGTCGCCCGATACGTCAAGCAAAGCGACGGGGAGTTGAAGCTCACCGCAATCGAGAACGACCTCGAACTGCAGAACGGTCAGACGATCGAACTTCAATATTCCCAGTCGGTCGGTGTGCGTCCAGGCGATGATCAGCTGCTGGCCGAGATCGAGGATGCCCTTTCAAGTTCGAAAGACCGGATCGATGCGGTTCTTGAGGACGAGGGCATTCCGATGCTCGAAATCGGCGCCGACGAGAACGACACCAAGAGCGCGCCAAACGAGAGCGAAAAGGAAGCGTCCAGTTTGTCTGAAGAAACAAATACCACCTCGGTGGCGAGAAACTGAGTTCGGGACCGAGTATAATGAGTATCAAGAGAGTCGCTTTGTTCGCCGCAGCCCTGGGTCTGTCTACAGCTTCGCCCTTCGCCGCGATCCAACTCTACCATACGACCGAGGGTACGGCGCTCGACCTGTCCTACGCGTCTGATGAGGGCCGAGATACGGAAGCCGTGAAGCACTTCCTGGAGACCGGCGAGAATATCTACACCGGTGACGAAAGCAGCTTCGAAGAGGGTGAAAGCCTCTATCTGACGGCATGCTCGGGCTGTCATGGCCACTATGCCGAAGGCAAGCTCGGACCCGGCCTCAACGACGACTACTGGACCTACCCGAAGAACGAGACGGACAAAGGCTTGTTCGAAACGATCTACGGCGGAGCCCAGGGTATGATGGGGCCGCAGTACAACAACCTCACTCTCGACGAGATACTGCACGTCGTCGCGTGGATCAGGCACCTCTACAACGGCGATCCTGCGAAGGCGAAGTGGCTCACTCCCGAACAGCGTGAAGAATTCACCCCCTTCGATCCGAAGGCGGACAAATCGGGCTGATCAGGCCTGGGTGAAGACCGGCGAACGGAAGAACTGAACGACGTAGCCGGCTGCGCCACCAGCGTGAGTGCGAGGCGCGCTCAAGCAGACGAGAATACTGAGGAGGAGAAACAGTATGAAGACTATACCGATTTTCGCAGGGCTCGCGCTTGCCGCTGCCTCTTTTTCTGCGGCGCCGGCGCTTGCCTATGACGGAACCAACTGCAAGGCACCGGGAAACTGCTGGGAGCCGAAGCCGGGGTATCCGGAGAAGGTCGAGGGTTCGGAATACGATCCACAGCACGACCCGATGGAGCTGAACAAGCAGCAGGAGTCCATCGACGCGATGGAGGCCCGTAATGCTCAGCGGGTCCAGCACTTCAAGGAAACCGGCGAATTCGTCTTCGACGTCTCGGAGATCCCTTCGAGTTCGGCTGACGGCGAAGGCAGCGCGCAGGGGGAGCAGACTTCTGCCGGCGAACCGGATGACGCTGAGAGTTCCGAATCTTCGAACTGACGCGTTCCTGAGCTTCCTGTCGGTTAGGACCCGCACTTCCTCGGTGGCCTCCCAAAGGCGAGGGAAATGTCGGGGATCCTAACCGGCAGGATGATTGTCATGCCGTTCCCCGAGTTTCAATCCGGCCTTTTTGGAGCTCGATCGGCGCAACCCGGAAGGTGGGATGTTGCTCGACCGCGTCGATATGGATCTTGCGGAATGGCGGAAGCGCGCTTCGGAATTTGAAAGTCAGGTCGGCAGCGTCATTCTTGGGCAGGACGAAACCATCAGACTTCTGACGATCGCAACGCTCTGTCGCGGTCACGTGCTTCTTGAAGGCGATGTTGGCGTCGGCAAGACGACCCTTTTGCGCGCTGTCGCGCGCGGGATCGGTGGTCCCTTCGAGCGGATCGAAGGCACGATCGACCTGATGCCGAACGATCTGCTCTACTCGGCCTATATCGCAGAGGATGGGCGCCCACGCGTCGATCCAGGACCCGCCGTCACCCATGGCGGCGACCTCGCGGTCTTCTTCTTCAACGAGATCAATCGTGCGCGTCCGCAGGTCCATTCCCTCCTCCTGCGCATGATGGCGGAGCGGAGCGTCAGTGCCTTCAGGCGCGAGATACGTTTCCCCCACCTCCAGGTTTTCGCGGACCGCAACAAGGTTGAACGCGACGAAACCTTCGAACTCCCTGCGGCTGCGAGGGACCGGTTCTTCATGGAGATCGGCATTGCCGCGCCCGCTGATCGCGAGGCGCGACGGCGGCTGGCTTTCGATCCGGCCTTTCACGATGCCGATACGCTGATCGAGTCGATCGAGGGGCCTTCGCTCGACTATGTCCAATTGAACAAGGTCGCGGCCGCGATCCAGACGAGCGTCGCGGTCAGCCCGGCGATCGAGACCTATCTCATGCAGATCTGGGATGTCCTGCGCGACCCGGCTGGCCACGGCATCGAGATCGAGAATGTCGACGTGTCGCGGTTGATCGTCGGCGGTGCCAGCCCGCGAGGCCTTTCCGCACTGGTGCGGGCGGCGAGAGCCCGCGCCTTCCTGGACGATCGCGACCATCTCGTGCCGGAAGATATCCGGGCGATGTTCCGGCCGGTCATGGGCCATCGCATTTTCTTCGCACCGATCTACGAAACACGGCGCGAAACCATATCGCCGCAACTGAGTTCGGCGGTGTTCGATGCGGTCGCGGTTCCGGCATGACAGCGGTGGCCGAGACGGACTTCACCGAACTCGATCTGGAGGCATTCTCGAACCTCGTCTATGCGATGCGCCATCGGGTGGCTTCGCCGCGACCGGGTAACCATGCCAGCAGAAGTCCAGGCTCCATGGGCCGCTTCGCAGGCCTTTATTCGGTGATCGACGAAGCCGATGTCAGACGGCTCGACCTTCGCGCATCGATCGCCGATCCGTTCGAAACCGTCTGGATCCGCCGCTATCAGCATGCGGCGAGCGGACCGGTCCAAATCCTTCTCGATCTTTCCGGCTCGATGGGGTTCGAGGGAACCGTATCGCGCCGCGACGTTGCGGTCGCGCTCGCCGCAGGACTGACGAAGACTGCAATCCGCGCAGGCGACAAGGTCGGCGTTCACGCCGCCACCGGCGACGATCCGGATGCCTATATCTTGCGCCCGACACGCCGTGCGAGCGCCGCCGCAGAGGTGGCGGCGGCCCTGCGTGAGGTCAGCCCGAAAGGTGCAGGTCTTGCCGGCCTCGTCGGCGCGATCAGCGCAATGCCGCAGTCGCCTTCGCTCGTTTTTCTGATCTCCGATTTCGCCGCGCCGATCGAGCAGGTTCGGAACGTTCTGGACGCCTTGGCCATGCACGACGTCCGCCCCATCATCGTCCGGGACCCCGATGCCGAGATGCCGCCCTCTCGCTTCGGACTTGCGCAACTGGCCGATCTCGAAAGCGGGGCGCGGGGGATGGTCTTCCTCAGGCCCTCTCTTCTTGAGGAGTGGGGCAGGCGGCGCGAAGCCCATGCCAGGGCCCTTTCAAGACTCTTCTTCGAGTTCGGTTGCCGGCCGCTCCACGTTACGGGACAGATTGATCTCGACGATCTCGCCGAGGCGATGATGACGGGCGGAGTCCCGATATGATCCTGGCGCTCGCCCGGCTATTGGTCCTTTCGGCAATCGTCGCGTTCCTCGGCAGCATGGCAGCCTCCGCGCAGGCGCGCATCGAGGCTGACGAGCCCCGTCGCGTCGGCTGGTTCCTGGGAGATGTGCTCAACTGGAGTGGTCGGCTCCATGTGCCACAGGGCTTCGAACTCGACCCCGGAACGATCCCGACAACGGGACCGATCGACAATTTCACAGAGATCACGTCGATCACGGTCGAAACGCAGGATACCGCTTCTGGGGTTCGCTACGACTTCGACATCGCCTACCAGAGCTTCTACGTTCCGCTCGAACCGAAAGAAATCGCGGTTCCCTCAATCCGTCTCTCGCTGCGATCGACCGTTCCGGGTGACGAAACCCGTGAGGACGTTGCGTTCCCGGCCTGGTCGGTCGTCCTCTCTCCGCTGCGCCCGATCCTGGAGCGGTCTGTTCCAGAGGCTATGCGACCCGAAAAGCCGCTGCAAGTGATCGATACGCGGGGCCGGCAGGCACTCGTGGCTGGAAGCTGGGCCGCCCTCCTGGTTCTTGCGGCAGGCTTCGGATGGAGCCGCGGATGGGGGCCCGCACGCCTGCGCCGGGCGCTCCCCTTTGCGCGGGCATACCGGGCGATTCGTCGGGCGCGGCTGGACACGACGGCTGGTTACGAAGCCGGCTTGATCGAAATCCATCGCGGCCTCGACGAAACCTTCGGCCACCGCATCATGGCGGAAGATCTCGCCGGCCGCATCTCTCATCGAGCCGATTATCGCGCACTGTCAGATGAACTTGGGCATTTCTTCGCCGCTTCACGCGTGCAGTTCTTCGGCGCCAGCGAAAGCAGCGCCCGATCAGTGCTGCCGAAGGAGAAGCTCGTCGAACTCGCACGTCGCCTCGCGGTCATCGAACGGAGCGGCCGCAGATGATGCCGCTCTCCTTCGATCATTCCTGGCTCCTGATTGCGCTGCCGCTGGCTTTACTGCCGTTCGGCGTCTCGATCTTCAAGCGCTCGCCTCATCCTCACCGGGCCAATGCACCGCAGGATCGCCTGTCGCGGCTTCTGTCTCTGGCAGCCCCGGTTCTGGGCGCACTCGCACTCGCCTTGCTGATCCTCGCGCTGGCCGGTCTGCACCGCACCGATCAGATTGTGGTTCGCGAGGGCCGGGGCGCCCATCTGATGGTCCTGATCGATCGCTCCTCGTCCATGGAAAGCACCTTCGCGAACCGTCGTCCCGACGGTGGCGAGGAATCAAAGGCGAGCGCCGCGCGGCGTCTTTTGACCGACTTCATCGACCGCAGACCGCACGACCGGGTCGGCGTCGATATGTTCTCGACCGCGCCGATCCGGGCTGTCCCCCTGACTGATCGCCACGAGATCGTCAGGGCCGCGATCGCGACCATGGACTTTCCGGGCCTTTCCCAGACAAATGTCGGGCGCGGTCTCGCGCTCGCCGCCGAGGGTTTCGGTCCGCAGACCGCATCGGTGTCGCGCGCGATCCTCTTGGTGTCCGATGGCGCGGGGGTGATCAGCCGTGAGGTTCAGGCGCAACTTCGCGATGCGATCGCGCGTCAGCCTGTCAATCTCTATTGGCTGTTCCTGAGGACTGACGGAGCGAAGGGTATCTTCGATATTCCTGCCCCCGGTGAGCGCGACACACCGCAAGCCCGACCCGAGCGTCATCTGCACCTGTTCCTCCAGACCCTCGGCACACCCTATCGCGCGTTCGAGGCCGACAGCCCGGATGCCATTCGCGACGCGATCGCCGAAATCGACCGTCTCGAGGCCCAACCGCTTGCCTACGAGGAAACGACGCCGCGTCTCGATCTAGATCATTTCGCCTATGCCGGCGCCGGCCTCGCATTGTTTCTCGTTGCGCTCCTGAAGGCTATCGAGACACCGCTCGTCAAAGCGCCGGTCCGGCTCCCTGTGATCCGGAGGGCGTCCACGTGATCCTCGCCTTCGATCGAAAGCCCTCGCGCTCCGGGAGGTTTGGATGGCTGCGCGCGCAGCTTGCCCGCCGTCGCCTGAGCGCCGGGACCCGTGACCTTCTGAAGACTGTCATTCTTGCGGGACTATTTATCGCTCTCCTGATCTTCGCCATTGTCCAAACGGTTCGCCTTCTGGACGAGTGGGACGCGAACCGCGCGATCAGGGCGCTGGCAACCGGCAAAGCCGTGGCGATCGGGGATGGGGCACCGGCCGAACTTTTGCTTGCCTCAGCCTACCATGAGCTGGGCAACGCGGACCTCGCGCAGGCCGAAGCGTTGGGCGTTCAGTTCCGCGACGAAGACGATCCGAAGATCCGGGCGGCATTCTGGTTCGCACTCGGCAATGCCCGCATGGACACGGCGTTCGAACAGATCTCGGATAACCAGATCAAGGAAGCGACGGTTACCATCCGGCTCGCGCAGGATGATTACCGACGGGCAATGCGCCTCGTCCCGACGGATTTCGACTTCAAGTACAATTTCGACATCGCGAGCCGCCTTGTCCGGGTGTTCCCGCGCAACGCACTCGATGTGAGCGAGGAAGAGGGCGAGCGTCCGCGCGATGTATGGACCGATCTGCCCGGCGTTCCAAGGGGGCTGCCATGACCTGGCTGCGCGCCCGCGGTGTTCCGTTCTGGCTGCTTGCAGCTGCGGCGCTCGCCTGCGCCGTGGCCGCATACGGTCTCTCGATATCTCGAGATCGAGATGTGCGAACGCTGTTCTTCGTGATCGATCTTACCCGCAGCATGACAGCGCGCGACCATGGGAGTGCGAGCTGGTCGATCAGCCGACTCGACCAGACGAAGCGATCGGTGACCGAGATCACCCGACGCCTGCCCTGCGGTTCCAGGGTCGGCCTCGGCGTTTTCACGGAGAGGCGCAGTTTTCCGCTGATTGAGCCGGTCGAGGTCTGTTCGAACTTCGCGCCCTTCACCGATGCCGTCGACGGGCTCGACTGGCGGATGGCCTGGGAAGGCGACAGCCGCGTCGTGCGCGGTCTCAACTCGGCGCAGTCCATCGCCGCCGACCTCGACAGTGACCTCGTCTTCATCACCGACGGGCAGGAAGCCCCGCCGCTTCCCGTGAACGGGCGACGCGATGCGGACGATCCGGACCGCACCGCCGGACTGATCCTCGGCGCAGGGAATGACGATCTCGTGCCGATCCCGAAATACGACGATCGCGGCCATCAGGTGGGGTTCTATACGCTCGAAGACATCGCCTCAGGTTCGCTCGTCAGCATCATGCCGCAAGGCGAGACGCGCGAGGGAAGCAATCATCCGCGCAACAATCCCGTCGGCAATCTCGCGGCGACCTCGAGCGAGCATCTGACGAGCCTCAAAGAGGACTATCTGATCGAGATCGCGCACGAGGCAGGGCTCGGCTACGCCCGGCTCGCGGATATCACGGGGATCGAGAATGAGATCGCCGGGCATACGAGCGCCCACCGCCTCGCCTCCAAATTCGACCTTGCACCGATCTTCGGGCTGTTCGCCCTCGCCAGCCTTCTCGCGGCCTACGCGTGGAACGCGATCTTCGAGTGGCGCGCAGGCTCGCAAGTTACTCTCCTCCTCCAAACCCAACCAAGAAGACGTGCATCATGACCATCACCAAACGCACCTTTCTCACAGCCGCCGCGCTCGCTTTCGGGGTCGGCCTTTGGGCTGCGCCCGGCCTCGCTCATGGGCCGACACCGCAGAAGACCGACTCGACGGTGACAATCGACGCTTCGTTTGACGACGTCTGGACGGTGCTCTCCGACTTCGGCTCCATCGGTAAATGGCATCCGGCGGTGCAGTCGGTTGAAACCAGCGACAACGGTGAGGCCCGCACCCTGACGCTCGAAGGAGGAGAGATCACCGAGACGCTCGATGTATCGAGCAAGGACCGTGGTGTTGTGGCCTGGCGGCTCGGCGAACCGAACCCGGATGCGCTGGCGGTGAGTTCGTATAACGACAAACTCATGGTCACGGCTGACGGCGACGACCAGACGACGGTTCGCTGGATCGGACGCTTTTACCGCGCCGACACCAGCAATTTCCCTGCCGACGACCAGACTGACGAGGCGGCTGTCGAGGACATGACGCGCTACGTGGAAACAGGGCTCGAAGGCCTGAAGTCCTACATCGAGGCGGGCGTCTCCGATTGAAGCCTTGCTGATGCGGCCTGGTAGAACTCCAGCATAGGAAGCACCTGTCGAAAGGGGAGATCAGCAAGACAGACAAAGCTGCTGATTGCAGGTGCTTTCGCCGGTGTCGGCATCGCCGTCCGCTTTCTCAACCGAAAGGCGATAGGCGCGCGCCGGAATGCCAAGTGCTGAAAAAGTCGGTTCGTCCCAGCTTTCCTCATGCTCCTCGCAGGGTCGGCAGGCCTATACCGGCTGCCTCGAAGCCGCCGTCGACGCCTAGCACTTGCCCCGTGATGTAGGTCGAGCGCTCGGAGCAGAGGAAGTAGATCGCGTCGGCGAGTTCTTCTTCGAGGCCGTAGCGTTCGAGAGGAATGGTGTCGTGGTAGTCCTTACGGATTTCCGGACTGTGGACCGCCTTCGCCATCGCCGTGTCGACCGGGCCGGGCGCGACGGCGTTGACGCGGATGCCGAGGCCGGCGAGCTCAACCGCCTGCTGCTTGGTGAGATGGTTGAGGCCGGCCTTGCTGGTGCCGTAGGCGACCCTGAGGGTCGAGGCACGCGCGCCGGAGATCGAGGTGATGTTGACGACCGCCCCGCCGGTCTTTGCCATGATCGGCGCGACGGCCTGCGTCATCAGGAAGGGACCGCCGAGATTGACGGCGAGAACGCGCTGCCACTCGGCGTTCGACGTCTCCAGGAGCGGCTTGAAGACAGCTGTCCCGGCATTGTTGACGAGGGCATCGATCCGGCCGAAGCGCTGGTCCACTTCGCCGACAGCCTTCGCGATTGCTGCCTCGTCGGCGACATCGGCGACGAGCGTCAGAACGGACTCAGGCGCGCCGATTTCGGCAGCTGCCTTCGCCTGCGTCTCGCCCTCGATGTCGAGGAGCGCGACCCGCCAACCCTCGCTAAGAAAGCGTTTCGCGGTCGCCAGACCGATGCCGCGTGCGGCCCCCGTGATCAGCGCGACCTTGCGGGTCTCTTCCATTCCGATTCTCCTTATTGCGGGCAGGTTCAGCGGCGCGTCACACGTCCGGCAGGATGACGATCTCGAAGGTGACGCAGACCGGGTTCTCGCCGCGCGTCAGGACGCCTTCGAAGATCGTCCCATCCATCGCGACGATCGCGACGTCGAGCCGCGCGCGGCCTCGATCGAGCCGACCGCTCCGGATCAGAAGCTCCGACGCATAGGACTCCATCGGCCGTCCCGCCTCGAAGCGCGCGCCGTTGAGGCTGCCGATGCCGTGGATCGCTGCGTTTTCGATGCCTTCATCGGCGGCGATCGCCTCCAGCGCTTCGGTCACGTCCTGATTGGGCCGCAGGGTAATGGCGAGGGCGCGCGGTCCATCGGACGGGGCATCGCCAAAGGGCTCGGCGGCAAACAGCCGGAAATTGGTCTCGGAATCCTCGCGGGAGCGGAAACATGTGCCGCGCAGTCCGACGCCCGTCACGCGCACCGGCTCGGCCGCGAAGCTCTCGTTCGGCAGCATATGTCCCATGGCGACCGGCTCGCCTTGCACGCGCCACAGTCCATGGCAGTGAACGAAGGGCTTGCCGTCCCGCTCGCCGACGATCGCGCCGGCTCGCTCCACGAGAACGGTGGCTTCCGGGGCAAAGGTCTCGGAATACCAGGCGGCATGGCTCGGACCGGGTGAACCGGCAGGCATCACATATTGAAACGGGTCCATCGCCGCGCCGGAGAGCACGACATAGGCCGCATGGCAGCCTGCCTCGGAAACGCCCCGGCCGAGCCCGGCATCCATGGCCTCGCCGGCCGCCACGGTGAAATCGAGCGGCACGCGGCCGCCCCAGGCCTTCGCGTGGCGGATTTCGGCGATGGGGCCCGGATGGCGGATCGTGCGCAGCGGCCCGGCCATCGTCAGGCGCTCACCGGGACGTCGAGCAGCCCCCGATTTTCCAACGCCTGGCGCACCAGCTTCTTGGTAATCTTGCCATAGGCCGATTTCGGCATCTCATCGAGGAAGACGAAGCGCTTGGGCAGCTTGTAGCGGGAGATGCGCGAGGCGAGGAATTCACCGATCTCGGCCTCGCTCACCTCGCCGCCGCCGGACGCGACGAGGACCGCGATGCCGACTTCGCCCCAGGCCGGATCGGGCACGCCGAAGACGGCGGCCTCGGAAATCTTCGGGTGGGCGAGGATCTTCTCCTCGATTTCGCGTGGATAGACGTTGGAGCCGCCGGAAATATACATGTCGGATGCACGGCCGGTTATGAAGAGATAGCCGGCCTCGTCCAGATGGCCGAGATCGCCGGTGAGAAACCAGCCGTTCCGGAACGCCTTCGCATTGGCCTCCGGGTTGTCGTAATAGCCCGCGAAGACCGCCGGGCCGCGCACGCAGATTTCGCCGGTCTCGCCCGGCGCAAGCTCTTCGCCGCTTTCGTTTTGGATCGAAACCTCCATGCCGGTGCGCTCGAAGCCGCAGGTGCCGACGCGCACGGTCTCGCCGTCCTCCGGGCTGTGCTCAGCCGGGGGCAGAACGGTGATGTTGCCGGTGACCTCGCCCAGCCCGAAATACTGGACGAGACAGGGCCCGAGCGTCTCCAATGCCTTCTTCTGGTCGGCCCGGTACATGGGTGCGCCGGCGTAAATCACGTAACGCAGGGAGCTGTGATCGGCCGTCTCGACGGCCGGATGTTCGACCAGCCGCTTCACGATGGTCGGCACGGTGAACATGTTCGTCACCCGCCAGCGGGCGATCAGATCCCAGACCTCCGCCGGATCGAACTTTTCGGAAGGCAGAAGCACCGTCGTCGCACCAGCCGCCACCTGTACCAGTTGATGGACCCCCGCCCCATGGGAGAGCGGCGCGACCACCAGCGAGACGTCCGCCGGCCCCGTTCCGGGCATCAGGTCGCAGAGATGGTTGGTGACGACGAAGGCCATCTGGCCATGGGTGAGAACCGCCGCCTTAGGCCGCCCGGTCGTGCCGGAGGTGAAGAAGAACCAGCAGGGATCGTCACGATCGACCTCTGCATTCTTCACCGTTTCGCCGAGGCGCTTGTCGACGAGGGCGTCGTAGCTTTCCCCGACCACGGCCTCGCCGATCGCGATCAGATGTTCGGGTGGATTGGCCGAAGCGCGGCAGGCGCTCGCATGATCCGGAAAGCTGGCATTGCAGATCATCACCCGCGCGCCGCTCGCCTCGCAGAGATAGGCGACCTCTTCCGGCGTCTGGCGGAAGTTCGTCGGCACATAGACCGCGCCCAGCCGGAAGCACGCGAACATCGCCTCGAACATCTGGTGGCAGTTCTGGGACTGGACGAGGATGCGATCGCCCTTCGTGACGCCGAATTCATCGCGCAGCGCTGCCGCGAAGGCGCTGATACGCGAGTCGAACTCACGCCATGTCCACTGCCGCTCGCCGAAGACGAGGGCCGGCCTCTCGGCAAGACGCCGGCTGCCCCTCGTCACGAAATGGGCGAGATTGGCGACGCTCGTCGAGCGCGGCGCGAGGCCGCCCTTCGGGTTGTCGGTCGCTGCCGTCACTTCGCGCGTTCCAGGATCGAGACGTAGTTCGCGACGGCCGCACCGCCCATGTTGAAGACGCCGGCGATCTTGGCACCCGTGATCTGCATCTCGCCGGCCTCCTCCATCAGCTGCATCGCGGCCATCACGTGCATGGAGACCCCGGTCGCGCCGATTGGATGGCCCTTCGACTTGAGGCCGCCGGAGGGGTTCACCGGCAGCTTGCCGTCCTTGCGCGTCGTTCCCTCGCGCACGACCTTGTAGCCCTCACCGCGCCTGGCGAGACCCATCGCCTCGTATTCGATCATCTCGGCGATGGTGAAGCAGTCATGGCTCTCGACGAAATCGAGATCGTCGAGCGTGAGGTTCGCCTCCTCCAGCGCCTTCGACCATGCGGTGCGTGCGCCGGCGAATTCCGTCGGATCGCGCCGGCTGATAGCAAGAACGTCGTTCACGTGACGGCGCGCCCTGAACGCGATCGCCCGTTCGAGCCCCTCGGCGACCTCTTCCGAGGCCAGCACGATCGCGGCAGCACCGTCGGAGACCAGCGAACAGTCCGTCCGCCTGAGCGGAGGGGCGACGTAAGGGTTCTTGTCGGAGACCGTGTTGCAGAACTCGACGCCGAAATCCTTGCGCATGTGGGCGAAGGGGTTGGCCATGCCGTTGGCGTGGTTCTTGGCGGCGATCATGGCGAGCTCTTCAGACCGGTCGCCATGTTCCTGAAAATAGCGCTGGGCGATGCGCCCGAAGATGCCGGCGAACCCGCCGGCGACGTCGGCCTCTTCCTCGCGATAGCTCGCGCCGAGCAGGATGTCGCCGATTTCGACCGTCGGGATCGCCGTCATCTTCTCGGCCCCGACGACGACGGCGATGCGGCCGCGGCCCGATTCGATGAAGTCCATCGCCGAATAGAGCGCGGCAGAGCCCGTCGCGCAGGCGTTTTCCATGCGCACCGCCGGCACCTGGCCGAGCCCGTCCTCGGCCATGCCGACGAGCGCGCCCTGGAAGTCCTGTTTGGAAAAGCCGTTGTTCATCACGCCGACGAAGATGCCGTCGGTATCGCTCATCTCGACGCCGGCATGCTCGATCGCAGGCCCCACGACCTCGCGCATCAGCGCCTCGGTGGAGGGGGCGTCGGACTTTCCGAAGCGGCTGTGCGACCAGCCAACCATCTGCGCTTTGCTCATGATCCGATTCCTTCTGCGGCGAGGACGCGGCCGGATGCCGCTCCCCGTGATGCTTCATCCCCGCCGGCCCGCCCCGGCGGGTGCGACACGAAGCGGGTTCTCAGGCGGCCTTCGACCTTGGCGACCTCGTCTGCGAGATCGCGGGCGAGTTCGGACCGGCGGGCCTCGCCCATCCGGCTGTCGATCGCGGCGATCGAGAGCGCGCCCGCGACACTCCCATCGGGATAGCGGACGGCCATACCGATCGCCCAGGAGTTCTGGAGAACGCGGCCCGGATTGAGCGCGTAACCGGCCTCTCGGGCAAGCGCGACATCTTTAGCGATGATCTCGGGCGAATAGGCCGGAAAATCTTCGGCGAGTATGGCCGCATTCGCCCGCGATACGCGGTCGACTTCCCCATCATCCAGCGCGGCAAGGATCGCCATTGCGCCGGCTCCGATGCCGAGCGGGTGACGCTGGCCGGGCATCAGGGCATGGGTGCGGATTGGGAACGCCCCTTCCTCCCGGTGGAGGCAGACGGAAAAATCCCCGCGCCGGATCGAGGCGAAGCACGTATCGCCAGTTTTCTTGGACAGCGCCGCGAGGCTCTCCGTCGCGCAGTCGAGAAAGCCATAGCGCCGGGAGGCGAGGATGCCGAGGACGTAGGCTTCCTCGCCGAGGAAATAGCGCCGGCTGACCGGGTGCTGCTCGACGAGACGCGAGCGCATGAGGGCGAGAACCAGCCGCCGCGCAGTCGCGCGATTGAGCCCGCTGGAGGAGACGATCGAGGCGAGACTCGCCCCGTCCTCGCAGGAGCGGCCGATCAGCGAGAGCAGCATCAGCGCCCGATCGACGCTCTGCGCACCACCGCCGTCGTTTCCCGCGCGCTCCAGCGTATCCAAGCCGTTCCTCGTTCACAATGTGGACATCGATTGGTGCCCGGTATTGTCAGATAATCGAATTAAACTTGCAAGCGCCGTCGGCTGATGGCAACTTGCCGGAAAGCAGCGCTATTGGGCATCCATAATATGGATGAAGGAGGTGGAGCTGCCGCGTGTCAATCGGGAGGAAAACGATGAAATTGACCAAGCTCGCCGCCGCAGCGGCCATGGGCGTCGCCTTCGCGGCCGTCACCCTGACCCCGGCGCTCGCCGAGACGTTCCGTCTTTCGCACAACACCAACGACACGACGACCTGGCAGAAGGGCGCGGAGAAGTTCAACGAGCTGCTCGAGGAGCGCTCCGGCGGCGAGATGGACATCCGCATCTTCCCGAATGCCCAGCTCACCGGTGGCGATCAGATGAAGCAGGCCGAGATGGTCGGCCGCGGCAGTCTCGATTTCGTCGTGACCTCGGCGATCAACGTGACGCCGCTGGTGCCGGAGATGGCCGTCTTCTCGCTCCCCTATCTTTACAGCGGCTATGAGGATGTCGACGCGACCACCTCGGGCGCGCCGGGCGACAAGATGGAGGAGATCCTCGCAGAGCGCGGCATCGTGGTGCTCGCCTGGGGCGAGAACGGCTTTCGCGAGGTGACCAACAACGTCAAGCCGATCAAGGCTCCGGCGGACATGGAAGGCCTCAAGATGCGCGTCGCCGGGCCGATGTATATCGACGTGATGAACGCGCTCGGCGCGAACCCGCAGCAGATGCAGTGGACCGAGACCTTTTCGGCGCTCCAGCAGGGCGTGGTCGACGGCCAGGAAAACCCGATCGGCGCGGTGATCATTCCCCAGCGCGTCTACGAGGTGCAGAAGTATCTCACCACCTGGCACTATTCCTACGATCCGATCTTCGTCGGCGTCTCCCAGCAGCTCTGGGACAGCTGGGATCAGGAAACCCAGGAGATGGTCCGCACCTCCGCCGAAGAGGCGATGGAGTACCAGAAGGAAATCACCCGCAAGGACACCGAAGAAGGTGCCGCCTTCCTGACCGAACAGGGCATGGAGATCTACGAGCCGACGGATGAGGAGATCGACGCCTTCCGTCAGGCCACCAAGCCTGCCTTCGACACCTGGGCCGAGAAGGTTGGCACGGAGATCGTCACGCTCTTCCAGGAGACGATCGACGGCGGATCCGGCGGCTCCGATGAGGCCGGCGCATCGGGTGCTTCGGACGCCTCCGCCGAAGAAGCGAATGCCGAGGCCGGGGAAGCCGGGACCGAAGCCGCGCAGTAAGGCCTTCGGACGTGAGCGGGCCGAGCATGACTGCCTCCGGCCCGCCTCCATACCGATGATCCCGATCCTCGCGGCCCGCGCCCCTCACGGCACCGGGCCGCTTTCTTGCCGATGAGGCCCAAGATGCGCCATGTTCTCGGCGAGGCGGAGAAAATCGTCTGCGCCGCCGTCTTCCTCGCCATGACCGCCCTCGGCTTCGTCAATGTGGTCGTGCGCTATCTGACGAGCTATTCCTTCGCGGCGACGCAGGAACTGCTGCTCGACGGCTTCCTTATCCTGACGATCTTCGGCGCTGCCATCGCGGCCCGGCGCGGCGAGCATCTGGCGGTGACGCTCTTCACCGATCTGCTTCCATCCTCGGCGCGGCGCATCGCGATCCTCCTCTCAGGTGGGCTCTCGCTTCTCCTGCTGCTCCTCTCGGCCTGGTACACGGTGGAGCTCGTTCAGAACCAGTATCGCAGCGGCATCACCTCGTCGGGCATGCAGATCCCGGAATGGTATGTCTCGGTCGGACTGCCGATCGGCTTCCTTCTGATTGCTATCCGGCTGATCGAGGGCGGTCTTGCCGAATGGCGTGAGCCGGGCGGCGTGCCCGACGACGGCAGCGGGATTTGAGCGCCGTGTTCGATCTCGATCCCGGCACCCAGATGGTGGCCCTCTTTTTCCTGCTGCTTCTTTTGAGGGTGCCGGTCGCCTTCTCGCTCGGCCTCTCCTCGCTCTTTGCCATGTGGCAGCTCGGCTTCGGGCTCGATCTTGTGGGCGATCTCCTGTCGAGCGGCATCGCCAAGTTCTCGCTTCTGGCGATCCCCTTCTTCATCCTTGCCGGAACGCTGATGGGCACCGTCGGCATCGCGGAACGGCTGATCCGCTTCTTCCGCGTCCTCGTCGGGTCGCTGCCGGGCGGCATGGGCATCGTCGGCACCGTCGTTTGCCTCTTCTGGGGCGCGGTCTCGGGATCGGGGCCGGCCTCGGTCGCCGCCATCGGCCCGCTCATCGTGCGCGGCATGGAGGAGGACGGGTATCCGAAACCCTTCGCGGCAGCCCTCGTCTGCACTGGCGCGGCACTTTCCATCGTGATCCCGCCCTCGATCGGCCTCGTCATCTACGGCGTTATCGCAGAGACCTCGATCGCCAAGCTCTTCATCGCCGCGATCATTCCCGGCATCGTGATGGGGCTCCTGATCATCCTTACGCTGCCCTTCGCCGGCAAGGCGCGCCATGCGGCTGCCGGCGCGAAGACCGGTTCGGGCCTCGCCGCCCTCTCGCCCCAGCCCTACGCGGAGATGGGCTATCCCGCGCGCCTCGGACGCTCCTTCCTCGACGCGTTCTGGGGCCTTCTGACGCCGGTCATCATCCTTGGCGGTATCTATCGCGGTGTCTTCACGCCGACCGAGGCCGCGATCGTCGCCACCGTCTACGCGCTTTTCGTCGGCGTCTTCATCTACCGCACGCTAACATTCCGGACGCTCTACACTGCGCTGACGGAGGCAAGCGCCTCCTCGGCCGTCGTCATGCTGGTCGTTACTTTCGCCAGCCTCTTCGGCTGGGTGGTGACGGTGGACGACCTTGTCGGCAAATATTCCGATGCGCTGCTTGCGATCAGCGACAATCAGTGGGTGATCCTCGCCATCATCATGCTCGTCGTCCTCGTCGCCGGCATGTTCATGGATGCGATCACCATCATGTTCATCGCGCTGCCGATCTTCCTGCCGGTCGTCCACGAGCTGAACTGGGACCCGGTCTGGTTCGGCGTCGCGCTGATGGTCAATCTCGCGATCGGCCTCTTCACGCCTCCGGTGGGGATCAACCTCTTCGTCGCAGCGAACATCACCAAACTATCGCTGGAAAAGATCGCCCTTGGGGCTCTGCCATTCCTGCTGACCAGCCTCGTCGGGCTCGGCCTTATCGCGGCCTTTCCCGGGCTGTCGCATTTCCTGCTGGCCTTCATGGAGTAGTGCTATCGCGGTGCCACTATGGAGGGTCTGGCTTTACCGCACTATGCGGAGGGCTACGCTTTCGGAGCGTCTCCCTGCGGGCAACTGCAATATCCGGCCCTCGATTGGGATCGCTCTGCGCCGCCCCCGATCTTCAATCGCGGCTTTCAGCCGCGAGGTTGTGCCGCCGGACGCGGCGAACTGGCATGATGGCGGTGGCTCTCCGGCATCGAAACCATCAATAGGATGAGCGGCCTCCGGTATCGGCATCGGCAGCAACCGGTGTTCCGTCGCCTCCGGTCTCTTTGAGAATCGCAAGGCCCGCGCTGGCGCCGATCCGGTTCGCGCCCGCCGCGACCATCAAGTCGAAGTCCTCCGGCGTGCGGATGCCGCCCGAGGCCTTCACACCGAGCCGGTCGCCGACGATGCCGCGCATCAGGCGAACATCGTCCTCCGTTGCGCCGCCGGAGCCGAACCCGGTCGAGGTCTTCACGAAATCCGCGCCGGCTGCCTCCGCGATCCGGCAGGCCTCCTCCTTCTGGGCCTTGCCGAGAAAACAGGTCTCGATGATCACCTTGAGGACGCGTCCCGGCGAAGCCTCGCGCACGGCTCGGATATCCGCTTCGACCGCTTGATGCTCGCCGGCGAGCATGCTGCCGATATCGATCACCATGTCGATCTCATCGGCCCCGTTTTCGCAGGCCCAGGCCGCCTCGCCGGCCTTCAGCATCGGCGGGATCGCGCCGAGCGGAAAGCCGACCACGGAACAGGTCTTTACCTTCGAGCCGTGCAGCCGTTCGGCGACGAGCGGAACATGGATGGGGTTGACGCAGACCGAAGCGAAACCGTGTTCAAGCGCTTGCACGCAATAGGCCTCGACATCGCGGGCCATCGCATTCGGCTTCAACAGCGTGTGGTCGATCATCGCGGCGATCCGAGCCGCGTTTTCCGGTCGATCGGACATGAACGCCTCCTCCCGACGATCACCCTTTATGTTACGTTCGCAACGTTTCTTGTAACGAACGTTACATGCGTGATATGCGTTGTCAACAAGGTTGCGTGTCGTGACCGGCATGGTGGAGAGGCAGGAAAAGCGTGACGGCATCCCGCAGGAGCGAACGTCTTTCGACGCTGCGAAAGGCCGTAAAGGACGACGGCGTGCTCCATCTCAGCGAAGCCGCCGAGAGGCTCGGCGTCTCGCAGATGACGGTCCGGCGCGATCTCGCCACAGCCGAAAGCGATCTCGCCTGCTATGGCGGGCACGTCTTCGCCGCGAATGGCGACGCAGGCTACCGTTTCGGCGATCACCGCGAGTACCATGCGCCGGAAAAAGCCGAGGCCTGCCGCCGGGCTGCGGTTCTCGTCGAAGCGGACGACACGCTTTTCATCGATTGCGGCACGACGCTCCTGCACTTGGCGCGGCATCTGCCCGAGGTGCCGCTGACGATTATATGTTACGGTCTTAACGTTGCGCTGGACGTCAGCGCGCTACCCACGGCGCGCCTCGTCTTGCTTGGCGGCGAATTCCACCGGTCCTCCGCTTCGTTTTCGAGCCCGGAAGCGCTCGTGACGCTCGACCGGATCGGCATCAACAAGGCGTTCATCTCGGCCGGTGGCGTTCACCCGGACCTCGGCGCGAGCTGCTCCAATTTTCATGAAGTCGCCATCAAACAGGCGGCGATCGCCCGCGCGGTGTCGTCCTATCTGGTCGTCGACAGCAGCAAACTCGGTGCCGTAAAACCGGCCCGCTTTGCGGACGCCGACCGCTTCGAGCGCATCGTGACAGAAAAGGGCGAACTCCGCCCGGACAAGGTGCCGAAGAGCGTCTGAAGGGAAGAGCGCACAGCCTGGCGGCTCAATCAGGCAACTGAATCTGCCCCTCCAGATAAAGCACCCCATAGCCCGAGACGACCACCGTCTCGTCGTCCACCTCGCACCAGAGATCGCCGCCGCGCTCCGAAACCTGTTTTGCGCGGAGCTTCGTCTTGCCGAGGCGTTCGCCCCAGAAGGGGGCGAGGAGACAGTGTGCGGAGCCGGTGACGGGGTCTTCGTCAATGCCGGCGTTGGGGGCGAACATGCGACTCACGAAATCGATCGTTTCGCCGTCCGCCGTGCCGCCCACAGCCGTCACGACCACGTCGCTGCCCGGCGCGGTGGCGACCGCGTTGCGCGAGCGGACGGCCGCGACGGCGCGAATATCGGGTTCTAGGTCGCGCACATCCTCCGCCTTGTCGTAAACGGCGAGGAAGCAAGTCTCGCCCGCGACCTCGGTGAAGAACAGCTCGCTCGGGGCCTTGCCGAGGGCGGTGGAGAGCCCGTCATGGGCCTCGTGCGGCCCCCAGCTGCGGGCGGGAAAGCGCATGACGAAGCGGCCATCTTCGGCCCGCGCCACCGTCAGTTCGCCTGACTGGCGGGTGGCGAAGGTGAGCGTTGAGGCCTCGACGCCGAGGCATTCGGTGAGGACGAAGGCGGTGGCGAGCGTCGCGTGGCCGCAGAGCGGCACCTCGACCGTCGGCGTGAACCAGCGTAGCTCCCAGCGGTCCTCGCCGGCCGGTACGAAATAGGCGGTCTCGGCGAGATTGTTTTCCGCCGCGATCTTCGTCAGCATCTCGTCGGGCAGCCATTCGGTGAGGGGCACGACGGCGGCCGGATTGCCGGCGAAGAGCTCGCGCGTAAAGGCATCGACCTGGTAGATTGGGAGTGTGGTCATCGGCAGGGTCCTCCGTCCAGTCGGGCGCGGCGGGTGTTTGTTGAGAAGGCCCGCCTCAAGCCCTGTTGATCCAGTCGTCGCCGCGTTCACCGCTTGTATTCGATGAAGCCGCTCTTCGTCGCGATCCGATCATAGAGCAGGCGCGCCGTGGCGTTATCTTCCTGGGTCATCCAGTAGACCTTGCCGCAGCCATGGGTATCGGCCGCCGCATAGACCGCTTCGATGAGAGCCCGTGCGATGCCGCGCCCGCGCCGATCGGGCTCGACCCAGAGATCCTGCAGATAGCAGACATCCTCGATCCGCCAGCCATGGCGGTGAAAGAGATAATGGGTGAGGCCGACGAGCTGCCCGTCCTCGATCGCCACGAGCCCGCGAAACTCGCCGGGCTCGCCGGAGAGCATGCGCTCGAAGCTCGACCGATAGACTTCGTCGGCGACCGTGGTTTTGTAGAAGGTCAGATACTGCGTCCAGAGCGCGCGCCATTCGGTTTCGTCATCCGGTGTCAGGGCGCGGATTTCGAGGGGCATGGCAAAGCTCCGTTTTTGCTTTGCTTGCCTCACAGCGCCTCACGCGCCGGATTGCCAATGAAAACTTAGAATGGGTGCATCGATCTTCGGAATGGTACGGCGCAAAGGCCTATTGTGGCTGCCGTCTTCGGGCGGAGGACAGTGCATTTAGGGTCCGTCGGTTTTCGCATCTGCGAAGGGACCTATCTCCCAGCTTCCCGAGAACAGCGCCCTTTGCCGGGAGCGTTCCATTCCCGATGCATTCGAGACCGTAGATCCATGACCGCGCCCAGCGAAACCGCGACGACCATGCCGACGGGCGAACAGCGCGGCATAGGCACGCTGCTGACGACGCTCTTCGCCTTTGCCTGTGGTGCGCTTGCGGCGAATCTCTATTACGCCCAGCCGCTGGTCGCGCTGATCGGGGCTGATACCGGGCTCTCGGTCTCGCTCGAAAGCTTCATCGTCACCGCCGCCCAGGCGGGCTATGCGATTGGGCTCGTCCTCCTTGTGCCGCTCGGCGATATCCTCGAAAATCGCAAGCTGATCCTCAGTACAATGGCGCTCAATCTCGTGAGCCTTGCCGGGCTCGCGCTGCTGCCGGGGCTCGCCGCGCTGTTTACGATGATCCTCGTCGTCGGTGTGACCTCGGTCGCCGCGCAGATGATCGTGCCGCTGGCGGCCAATCTCGCACCGGCCAGTCAGCGCGGTGCCGTGATCGGCAATGTGATGACTGGCCTTCTCGGCGGCATCCTGCTCGCACGGCCGATCGCGAGTTTTCTTGCCGACTATATCGGCTGGCGCGGCGTCTTTGGCGTCTCCGGCCTTGCTGTCGCGATCATTCTCGCCGTCGGCGTTTTCGTCATTCCCCATCGCCAGCCGCAGGCCGGCAAGGGCTATGGTGAGCTGATCGGCTCGCTCGGCCGCCTCTTCGTGAGGGAGCCGGTGCTGAGACGGCGCGGTCTCTATCACGCGGCGATGTTTGCGGCTTTCTCGGTGTTCTGGACCGCAGCGCCCATCATCCTCTTTCGCGAGCCGTTCAATTTCTCCTCCACCGAGGTCGCACTCTTCACGCTCGCCGGCGTCTTCGGTGTCTTCGCCGCGCCCGTCGCGGGCCGGCTTGCCGATCGCGGCCATGTGCGGACCGGCACGATCGTCGCGATTTCGCTGGCGATCCTTGCCTTCGTCCTCGCATGGTTCGGCGAGACCACGTTCTGGCCGCTGCTGCTCGCCGGCATAGTCATCGATCTCGGTGTGCAGGCCAATCTCGTCCTCGGCCAGCGGGAGATCTACCAGCTCGATGAATCGATCCGGAACCGGCTGAACGCGGTCTATATGACGACGTTCTTCCTCGGCGGCGCGCTCGGTTCGGCCCTTGCGAGCCCGATCCTCGAAAGCTTCGGCTGGACGGCGGTCTGCCTTGTCGGCGGTGGTATGCCGGCGGCCGCGCTCGCCTATTTCGCCGTCGTCGAGGGGCGGGCGTCTTCGCAAGAGGGCTGAAGCGCTTCCCATTTGTCGAGAAACGCCTCGATCGGAAGCTCCGCCATGTCCGGAACCGCCTCGAACAGGGTGTCGTCCGGCCAGTCCCACCAGCACAGCGCCTGAAGGCGGGTGATGATCGTCTCGTCGAACCGCCTGCGCAGCGGTTTCGCCGGCACGCCGGTGACGATTGTGTAGGCGGATACGTCTCGCGTTACCACCGCATTCGCGCCGATGACGGCGCCGTCGCCAACGGTGACGCCCGGCATGATCACCGCGTTCTGGCCGATCCAGACATCGTGGCCGATGATCGTGCGGTTCTCGCGCCGTTCGTCGAGAAACGCCTGATCCACCGAACGCCAGCGGAAATATTCGTTCGGCCGGTAGGCTATCTTGTGGGTGGTGACGCGATCCATCGGGTGGGCAAGTGCGTTGATTCGCACATTCGGCGCGATCGAGCAGAAGCGGCCGATCACCGCATAGGTCGCGTGTCCACCGGGTTCGAAATAGGAATAGGCACCCACAGTCACGTCTCGAAGCGTCACGCGCTGGCCAATTTCCACATGCTCGCCCAGCTTGCAGCCCTTCGTCGCGGCGCTTGGGTGGATTTTCGGTTGCGGGTCGCGGAACCGCAGAGCCAAGTGGGATGGGTCCTGCTCTGGATCATAGGCGGGCATGGTGTTAACCGAGGCTCAGACGGCGGGCGTTGATAGCCACGCGCCGCAGGGTTTGCGATTTGGGTTCAGGATGACCAATTCGATGCGAAATGGCGAGAGGTTCATGGCAGCGCCATGGGGTCGATCGCTCGTTCTCGCGTTCTTGGTCGTCCTCATGGCGGCTCTCTCGTTCGGTGCCGTCTCCGGATGGCTCGCCTATGGCGAAGCGATCTTTCTGACCGCAGTGGCTGAAGGGTGGGCGCTCTGCTTCTAGGCTGCGGAAGCTTCGATCGCGATCGTTTCGAACAAGGGACGTTATGAAGGCATTTCGAATTGCGCTCTGGGTCGCGGCCGCCCTGCTTGCAGGGGCGACGCTCGCCGTCTTCTGGTCTATGCAAAATACGAACCGGACCGCGATGGCGAACGAGCCCTACGGCTCGCCGTTCCAGCTCGTCGATCAGAACGGCGATAAGGTAACAGAACAGGCCCTGCGAGGTCGCCCGTCCGCTGTCTTCTTCGGCTTCACCCATTGCCCCGAGGTCTGCCCGACGACGCTCTACGAACTGTCGGGCTTCCAGAAGGAGATCGCGTCTGAGGGCGGCAAGCCGTTCCAGATCGTCTTCGTGACAGTCGATCCCGAGCGCGATCGGCCGGAGACGCTCAAGAACTACGTCGAATCCTTGAGCGACGATGTTCTCGCGATTACCGGCGAGCCGCAGAAGATTGCGCAAATGCTGAAAGGCTGGGGCGTGATCGCCGAAAAGGACGGCGAGGGCGAAAACTACAACGTGAACCACACCGCGACGACCTTCCTCATCGATGAAGAGGGACGACTCGCGGGCACGATCGGCTATGGCGAAAACGCCGAGATGGCGCGGGGCAAACTCGAACGGCTCTCCGGCGTCTGATCGCGTTCCTTACGACGAGAGTTGCGTCGCCGAGCCCGATAGTGCACGGAAGCGGCCCTTCACCATCCCGCATGGTCTTCACCATGCTGTGCCATGGCCTATTCTACACATCCTAGTCACTTTCCGGATCGGACCTGAATGAGCGATCTCGCTTTCCAACTCGCGTTGATCGGCTTTGCCGGTATTGCAGCCCAATGGGTCGCCTGGAAGCTTCAGCTTCCTGCGATCGTCCTTCTTCTCGCCGTAGGGCTTGTCTTTGGCCCATTCACCGGCCTCATCAATCCGGCTGAGGACTTCGGCGATCTCTATACGCCGCTGGTTTCGACGGCTGTCGCGATCATCCTCTTCGAAGGCGGGCTGACGCTCAACTTCCGTGAGATCAAGGAGACCTCGCGCGCCGTACAGCGGATCGTCTTCTTCTCGGCGCCGCTGGTCTGGGCCCTCACCGCCATCGCGGCCCACTATGTGGGCGGTCTTTCATGGCCGACCTCCATGGTGCTGGGCGCGCTTCTGGTGGTGACCGGGCCGACGGTCATCATGCCGCTTTTGAGAAACGCCAAGCTGAAGAGCCGGCCGGCCTCGATCCTGCGGTGGGAGGCGATCGTCAACGACCCACTCGGCGCGCTTTTCGCCGTCATGGCCTTCGAAGGCTATCTCGTCCTGCACGGCAGCCATGAAGCCGAAGGGCTCGCCTTCTCGCTGGTCATCGCCCTCTTGATCGCCATAGGCGGCGGTATCGTTGCGGGCCGGGCGCTCGGCTGGCTGTTCACCCGTGGCCATTCGCCGGAATATCTGAAGGCGCCGATCCTCTTCGCTGCGGTCGTCGCCATGAATGCCCTGACCAACATGGTGCTGGAGGAGGCGGGGCTTCTCACCGTGACGGTCATGGGCATCACCATGGCGAACGCGAAGATATCCTCGCTCAACGAGCTGCGCCGCTTCAAGGAAACGATTACGATCCTGCTCGTGTCGGGTCTCTTCATCGCGCTCACCGCATCGCTGCGCATGGAGACGCTCTACAGCCTTCAATGGGAAGCGCTGTGGTTCATCCTGATCGTGCTCGTCGTCATCCGGCCGATCGCGATCGGCCTGTCGACCATCGGTGTCGGCCTCGATTGGAAGGAACGGCTCCTCATCGGCTGGATCGCACCGCGCGGTATCGTGGCCGTGGCCGTGGCCGGCCTCTTCGGGGCGACCCTCTCGCAAATGGGCGTTGCCGACGGCCAGGACATGATCGCCTACACCTTCGCCGTCGTCGCGGTGACGATCTTCCTGCACGGCTTCACCCTCGGACCGCTGTCGAAGATCCTTGGCCTCAAGGCGGCGATGCGGCCGGGCATATTGCTGGTCGGTGCCTCGCCCTTCACGATCGCCCTGGCGCAGCGGCTGAAGACCGACGAGGTGCCAACCCTCATCGCGGATGCCAACTGGTCGCACATCACCGAGGCACGCTACGCCGAGATCGAAACCTGGTATGGCGAAATCCTCTCGGAGGCCGCCCATCACAATCTCAATCTGGCGCGCTTCGACCACATGATCGCGGCGACCGACAACGATGCTTACAACGCGCTGATCACCACGGATTTCGCGCCGGAAATCGGCCGATCGGACGTCTTCCAGATTGGCCGCAACGGCAATTCCGAGCGGCGCTCGATGAACTTCACCATCGGCGGGCTTCCGCTGTTCCAGCCCGGCAAGACCTATAACGAGTTGAACGATATGGTCGAAAACGGCTGGGTGTTTCAGTCGACGCGGCTGACCGAGGAGTTCGATTACGCCGACTTCCAGGAGGAGCGACCGCCGGAAACGCAGGTCATTCTCTGGATCAAGCCATCCGGTGCCATCATGTTCGCGACGGTCGAAGGCGCCGGTAATCCGGTGAACGGCGACCGGATCATCTCCTTCGTGCCGCCGCGGCTTGCCCGCGAGAAGGAAAAGATCGAGAAGGCGACGACGACCGATCGCGAAAAGCGCCAGGAGCGTGCGCGCCAGACCATCGAAACCGTGACGAACAAGGCCTGATCGCTTTGCAGATCCGTTATTTCGCGCAAGGTCCGAAGCTTGAAGCCGAGCGCTGGTACGCCGCGCTGGAACTGGCCTTCGAGGACGAGGGTGCGCCGATCGCAATCACCGAAATCGACGAGGCGAAGGCAGTCTTCGAGACCGCTGCCTATCTCGACGTCGAGGAAGGCAACGACCGGGCGCATGAATTCGCCGAAGCCGCAGGAATTGCCGTCGGCGAGGTCGGCCGGGAGGAACTCCCCGACAAGGATTGGATGGCCGAGGTTCTGGCGGGGCTCAAGCCGGTGCGGGCAGGGCGCTTTCTGGTTCACGGCCGGCACGACCGGGACAAGGTGCAGCCCAACGACATCGCCATCGAGATCGAGGCCGGCATGGCCTTCGGCACCGGCCATCATGGCACGACAGCCGGCTGCCTGACCCTTATCGGCGAGGAAATCCGGCGCAAGCGGCCGAGGGAAGTGCTCGACCTCGGCACGGGCAGCGCGGTGCTCGCCATCGGGGCGGCCAAACTCGGGCGGTTGCCGGTTCTCGCGACGGATATCGACCCCGTTGCCGTCGATGTCGCGCGTGAGAATGTCAGCGCGAATGGCGTTTCCCTTCTGGTCGACATCGAGACCGCGACTGGCTTTCGCTCGCCCACGATCCGCGAGCGCGGCCCGTTCGATCTCATCGTAGCGAACGTGCTGGCGGGACCGCTGAAGGCGATGTCCGCCGATTTCGCCCGAAATCTCGCGCCCGGAGGCAGGATCATCCTCTCCGGTATCCTCACGAACCAGCGCCGCTCGGTTCTGGCCGCTTTCAGCAATCAGGGCCTTTACCACCGCCGCACGATCACCATGGGCGAATGGGTGACGCTGCTCTTGGGACGATGAATGGCTGGACTGGGTGATGGGGTGGACGCCCCCGGCGGCATCGATGTGCCAGAGTGAGGGTGTTGAACATCACTCGAAGGAGGCGTCCGTGCCTGAGGTTACCACGATCGGTCTTGATATCGCGAAGAACGTT
>NZ_JBEHWS010000018.1:0-39585 GCF_040239565.1 Fulvimarina thalattae | reverse complement strand
GCCTGGAAATCGATCACACAGGATCAGCTCTCAGCCGAAAACCCCATAGTCCCGTTCCAGCATCCCGCAGGTTCGTTCTTCGCGGACTTTCGTACGCCTCGCGGCGCCCGAAACTCTTCAAGTGAGCCGAAGGACAGGTCTCCGCGAACCTCTTCCGGAAGCCGACGGTCTGCTCTCGGCCCGAAGCAGTAGTTCACCGCTCTCATCCGGCCAAACAACTGGCGTCATAGCGGGGCGGTCTATTCGGATATCGAGCCTAATTCGAAATTGTCAGGCCCGACGCAGAGGGCTCGGAGTCGCCACCTATTGTTCTCTAGCGCGCTGCCACAATGCTTCGGCTGCCTTTTGAGCGTCGGCGATAACCGCATCCTGGTCAACCAGAACGGCCCGCCCGCCGTCAACGACGAGCCGGCCGTCGACGAAGACCATGTCGACGTCACGTCCCTGAGCCGTGTGGACCAGATTGCCGAGCGGGTTCAAACAAGGTGTGAGATGTGGTCGGCGATAATCGAAGAGGACGACATCGGCCTTCTTGCCTGGTTCGAGAGAACCGATTTCGTCATCAAGACCCATGGCACGGGCACCGCCCATCGTCGCTGCTTCGAACACGGTCTCGGGTTGCCAGTCCTTGTCGACGCCGGCCTTTTGGAGGCGCCCCGTCGCGAGGGCCCAACGCATGGTTTCGACCATATCGGCGTGCATGTTGTCCGTTCCGAGCGTTAATCTCGCACCCGCATTTCGCAGCTTCCCGGTCGGCGCCGTGTGGCCATGGGTCTGGTTGCCCTTCGCGATGTGAGCGACATGGACGCCGTTTCGGCCGATCCGCGCGATGTCCTCGCTAGAGACATGGATGCAATGAGCGGCGATGAGGCGTTCGTTCAAAAGGCCGAGCTCTTCGAGAAATTCTGGTGGGCTCAGACCTTCACGCTCGTGGATTCTATCGACCTCGACCCGGCTCTGGGAAAGATGGGTGTTGACCCGGCAGTTCAATCGCTCGCTCGTGCGGGCGATCTCCTCTAGAAGGTCGCGTGAGCAGGTGTCTGGGGCGTGCGGCGAGAGCTGAACGCCCATTCGCCCATCCGCCGCTCCGTGAAAACTTTCGTGCAGTTCGATGGCGAGATCGAGCGTCTCGCGACCGATCTCTGGCCGGTGTTCCCATTCCCCGAGATGGACGCGACTGAAATCGACATCGTGGATGCGGCCGCAGCCCCATGCACGGATACCGGTCTCCGCCATCGCCGGCAGCGTCAGATCCTGATGGACGAATGTATCGTTCACCAGCGTGGACCCAAACAGCAGCGCTTCCAGCGCGCCGAGACGCCCAAGTGCGATGGCTTCTTCCGGCCTGACGTCATGGCCGTGCGGAACACCCTTCGTATAAGCGGGAGCGAAGCCCATATCCTCCGCGACGCCCCGGACCATCGTCAAAATAGCGTGGGTATGGACGTTGACGAAGCCGGGCGTCGCGACGCGGCCCCTGGCATCGATCCGGCGCACGCCGGCAAGTCTTCGTTCATCCGGCTCGCCATCGGCAATTTCCAGAATCCGTCCGCCGGCCAGAAGGATCGTGCCGTTTTCGATCATCGACCGGCGCGGATCGCCGGTCAGGACCGTCGCGCCGCAGATCGCGAGGTCGGGAGTGGTGCCGTCCGCCATGGTCAATATCCCAGTGTCGTTGGCAGCCAGGTCACGAGCGCCGGAAACAGCAGGCAAAGCGCGAGGACCCCGAACTGCAAGGCGACGAACGGGATCACCTCGACGGACAGGCGTCCGATGGAAACCCGCGTAATACCGCTCATCACGAAGAGAAGGACACCGACCGGCGGCGTCATCTGCCCGATCACCAGATTGAACATGAAGAGGAAGCCGAAGAAGAGCGGATCGATCCCGAAATTCATCGCGACCGGTGCGAAGAGCGGTACGAGCATGATGTAGGCGGCGTTCGACTCGATCAGCATGCCGACGACGATCAGCATGACCATGACGAGAAGGATGTAGACCTGAGGATTATCCGTCAGCGACTGCAGCCAGGTGGAAAGCCGCATCGGCACGAGATCGATCGTGAAGACGAACGTGACGGTAGCGGCGAATGCGATCAGGGCACCGACCATCGCCGCCATGACGGCGGCCCTGAACAGACAGCCGGGCAGGTCGGTGACGCGCAACTGCCGTGTGACGACAAAGCCGACGACCAGCGCGTAGACGACCGCGATCGCCGCACCCTCGGTCGCGGTGAAGATGCCGCCGACGATGCCGCCGACCACGACCACCGGCATGAGCAGGATGACCGATGCGCGTCGGGCCTCGCGTAAGACGCGGCGGGCCTCGAAGCGTTGGTCGTTGAGTGCGTATCCCCGACGCCAGGAAAGGAAAGATGCGATTGCCATGAATCCCAAGGCAAGGATGATTCCTGGCACGATTCCGGCCATGAACAGGCCACCGACCGAAACCGACGATCCTGCCATCAGCGCGTAGACGATCATGGCGTTGGAGGGCGGAATGACAGGTCCGAGATTGGCGGCCGAAGCGATGATGGCCCCGGTATAGGTCTCCGGATACTGCTTGCGCAGCGCGGGGACCAATGTCGAGCCGAGGGCGCTTGCGCTCGCGACCGCAGCACCGCTGACGGCGGCAAGAACCGTACCCGCGACGATCGCCACATGGGCGACACCGCCATGCATGCGCCCGACAAGGCTTTGGGAGAAGGCGATGAGCCGCTCCATGATGCCGGCCTTAACCATCAGTTCGCCAGCGAGCATGAACAATGGGATTGCCATCAGCGGAAAGCTGTTGACGGCATACATCATGCGCTGTGGCAGGACGGAGAACTCCATGCCGGCGTAGGAGAGCGCCGCCAGTGAAGCGATCCCCAGAGCGAATGCGAGGGGCATCCCGAGAATTGCGAAGAAGGCGAAGCTCGTGAGGGTGATCGCCGTCAAAGCGTTTCGTCCTTCCAAAGATGTTGGCCGCTCCAGGCGAGGAGCGTCATGTGCAAGGCCGCATGCACGCTCGCGATCAAAACCGGGACGTAATAGAGAGAGGCCGTCAACGGCAGGGTCGGCATGAGCTCCGACCATTTGTCGACGATGACCCCGTAGGTCACGAAGGCAACGACGATCATGAGAACGACCGTGACGAGGTTCATGAGGCGGAACAGGATGTCCTGTAGGCGCGTAGGCAGGGCCATCGGCAGGAGGTCTATGCCGACATGAACTCCGTAGCGGATGCCGTGGGGCAGAGCTAGGAAGATCGACCAGACGAAGAACAGCCTTGAGAGTTCGTCCGCCGAATCGATCGAGGATGAAAGAACGTATCGGAAGAAGACCTGTGCCGAGACGAGGGCAGCCATCGCGGCCATGGCCACGATGACACCGACAGCAGATACGCGATCGAAAGCGCGCACGATCGCGATGAACGGTGTGAGCAAATCCGAGCCTTCGTTTCGCGTGCGCGCCTCCTTGGTCATTGTCCGGATGCAGCCGCGGTTTCTGCCTGGACAAGATCCATGACCTCGCCCCCGACGCGTTCGCGAACGGTGTCGACGACCGAAGCCGTAGCCTCGCGCATCGCGGAGCGGGCCTCGCTCGATATCTCCGTAAAGTTCATTCCTTCGTCGACAAGGCGCTGGCGATATTCGAGATCGACGCTGGCCGCCTCGTCCCGCTGCCATTCGATGGCAACATCCATCGCCTCGTTCACCGCCTGCCGGTGCTCCTGGGACAGTCCTTCATAGGCCTGCCGGTTTGCAACGACATTGATGAAGTCGAAGAAGTGTCCGGTATCGGACAAATAATTCTGGACCTCGAAGAAGCGCCGCGTGAACGTGATGTTGTAAGGGTTCTCCTGGCCATCGATCACGCCCTGCTGCAACGCCGAATAAAGCTCGGAGATGTCCATCGACTGGGGATTGGCACCCAGCTGTCGGAATGTCTCCAGATGGACCTCGTTCGGCTGAAGACGGATCGTCAGACCGTCGAAATCGTCGATCGTCTCGATCGGGCGGGAATTGTTCGTGACATGCCGGTAGCCGAGTTCGCCATAGCCAAGATTGACGAAGCCCTGTTCCAGCAGCCGCTCGTCCATCAGCTCACCGACCGGACCATCCATGACGGCGAACGCCTGTTCGCGCGTGTCGAATTGGAAGGGAAGGCTGACTGCTTCGAGTTCGGGAACCGATCGGGAAAAGTAGGCGACCGAGGTGAAGACCGCGAAAATCGCGCCGGAACGCACCTGGTCGACATTCTCCTGGGCACCGCCGAGCTGCATGGCAGGGAAGTTCTGGACCGTCAGCTCACCATCCGTTCGGGACTCGAGCTCCTTCTTGAACACCTCCATCGCCCCGGTCGCCGTATGGTCTTCCGGAAAATTGCCGGCGACGCGAAGTGTCGTCTGCGCCGCGACGGACGTGGCCGCCGTCAGGACGAGGATCGAGGCCGCACTTGCGAGAATGTGTTTCATGAACGGTGCTCCGATGGGTTTCGATGGATGAAAGTCGTCCGGGACCGCGAAGACAGCCTCGGGTATCGAACGCAGCATTCTCAACCTCTTCGCTCGACGCAAGAAGAAAATGTCGATTGCATGCAATTTCTGCACAGTGCTAGGAAAGCGTACAGGGATTGGCGAAAAATGCGGCGGAGAAGCGCTTTCTCCTTACACCTTTGCCAGCGTATGACAGCTTTGACTGGTATGGAGGACGAGTCTCATGGGACGCAAACGGATCATGATGGGCGTTGCGGAAGGCGGTGAGCCGATTGCGCGCGTCGGGCTCCACGATGCCGCGTGTGAGCGATTGCGGTGCATGATCGTCACGGGCGAGCTCGAGCCCGGGGAGCGTCTCGGCGAGAAGGCTCTCAGCGAACATCTCAATATCTCGCGGACGCCGCTGCGCGAGTCCTTCAAGCTCCTCGCCCAGGAGGGGCTGATCGATCTTGTGCCCAACAAAGGCGCTCGCGTGACGCCACTCTGCTCATCGGAGGTGCTCGACCTTTTCGAGGCTGCAGCCGCGATCGAGCGGTCCGGCGCCGAACTTGCCGCAAAGCGCATGACCGCCGAAGAACTTCTGGGCCTCGATGAGCTTCAGTCGAAGATAGAAGAAGAATATGCGGAAGGCCGCCGTGAGCGCTATTTCGCGCTCAACCAGGATATTCACCGCGCGATCCTCGCGGGCTCCCGGAACTCCGTTTTGATCAGGACGCACGAGCGCATGTTTCCCAGTCTCGAACGTGCTCGCTTTCACGCCCTCAACGATGCCGATAGGTGGAAAGGGTCCGTGCACGAACATCGGGACATCCTCGAGGCTTTGAAGGGACGGGACGGAGACCGGGCCGGTCGTCTGCTCGCGCACCACGTTCTCGAAACCGGACGATCCGTCTCGCGGGACCTGAGCGAATGCTCCGAGGCCGCCTAGCATCCCAGTCGCACCGCGCGTCGGCCATCTGCCGCGGGCTCCCAGCAGTGATGCGACCCAGCGTTTCGCCCTGCGAACCGATCCTCACCCTTCGTGCCGATATGGGCGCATTGCCGCATCGGTAGACGCCAACATCTGATGGAATATCGCCTCTTGCGCCTTCTGCTTCTCAATCCAAACACCTCGGAAACCGTGACGGACCTTTTGCGCGAGGCAGCTCTCAAGGTCGCCCCCGGTCCGGTCGAGATCACCTGCGTGACGGCGCAGAGCGGCGTTCCCTATATCGCCACGCGGGCGGAAGCACTGATCGGCGGGCATTTCGCTCTTCAGATCCTCGCCGAACGCCATGGCGAATATGACGCCGCCATTATCGCGGCCTTTGGTGATCCCGGTCTCGGTGCGGCGCGCGAACTCTTTCCCGTACCCATCGTAGGCATGGCTGAGGCGGGCATGCACACCGCATGCATGCTGGGTGGCCGATTCGCCATCGTGACTTTTGCCGAAGCGCTCGCCCCCTGGTATCAGGAGTGTGTCGCGATGCATGGCCTCCAGTCGCGCTGCGCCGGTATTCTGACTCTCGACAATGCGTTCAAGGATCTCGCCGACGTTCAGAACGAGCGCGCCGATCTGCTCGTCGAACTCGCTGAGAAGGCCGTAAGCGAGCGGGGCGCGGACGTCGTTGTGCTGGCTGGCGCGCCACTCGCCGGCCTTTCGGACAAGGTCCGGGACCGTATCTCCGTGCCACTGGTCGACTGCATCGGCGCAGCGACGTTACAGGCTTTCGCACTCTCCACCCTGAATCCACGTCCGCCCGAGGCGGGATCCTTCAAACGGCCATTGGCCAAGGAGAGCATTGGTCTCTCCAAGCCGCTGGCTGACTGGATTGCTCACCGCTAGCCGATCCAGGATCGTCGTTCCAACAGCAGAAAAGGCGCTGTGTTCGACTTGCCGAACGGAAAGCGGTCGTGCCTGCGTCCGAACTCAAGGCCGATTTCGCACTGAGGAAAGATAAGATCGTCGTGACTGGCCGAGATATCGGGGAAATCGAGCAAGACGTCGGCGCGCAAAAACAATGACGTGGCCGCCATCACGTCCTCGACCATAGCCCACGCGTTTCCGCGATAATATCTGTCCCCGTCTTACCATCTTGAGGATAGCCCCCGAAACGGCAGCGATCCGATTTGCCATCTGTTTCCACGACCGGCGATTGGCTTTAGGAACGAGCGACTCGCCGGAACGGTAGGAAACATGACATCCAAGAAGGCCTCGATTGATCGTGTCGTCGTCATCTGTGCAGCCTTGCGCAGTGCGATCATCGAACGTGCGCTTTCGCCCGGCGACAAATTGCCGGAGGACTCTCTCGGCGAGAGTTTTGGCGTGAGCCGTACGATCGCGCGCCAGGCGCTCGGACAACTAGCCGCCGAAGGCCTCGTCAACCTGAGGCGCAATCGCATTGCCGTCGTCGCGACGCCGACGATCGAGGAGGCTCGCGACACCTTCGAAATCCGGATTGCGCTCGAAGCGTTGGTGGCCGACTGTCTCGCCGGCTCAATCACGGAGCAGCAGATCAAGCGGCTTCGGAGTCATATCTCCGATCAAGCGAAGGCCAATCTGACGAGCGAACCCGAGTCGATCCGGCTCGCGACGGATTTCCACGTGATCCTCGCCGAAATGACCGGCCGACCGATCCTCGAAAGGTATGTGACCGAAGTCGCCTATCGCAGCGGTCTTGCGCTTTCCGCATACGGGCGGCCCCATTCTAATGACTGCGCGATCGAGGAGCATCGGCGGATAGTCGACGCGCTCGAGGCTGGCGATGTTGAGGCCGCCGCTCGCGAAATGACCGGTCATTTGTCCGCCGTCGCCGAGCGCGCCCATGTCCAGGCCTCGCGGCAGTCGCCTCAAGATCTTTCGGCGATCCTCGCTCCCTACATCACGAACTGATGGCACCGATTCAGGCCGGATTCGACGCGCTGGCATAACGCCGACAGCGGGTCAGTGGCCGAGTCCTGCATGTAAAGCACGCGAGTTTTTCTCGCCTTGCCCTTCCTTTTCTTTTCAAAAAGTGCATACACTTGGTTAGTAAAGTTGCATGCAAAAATAAAAGGCATGCTGGTGCTTTTGCATGCAGGCCACCGCCCCGAAAGCTTCCTGACGAAAGAGGTTCTGCCCATGATCAGACAATCCCTGTTCGCACTGTCGCTCGCCACCGCCGGGTTCGCAGCGACGCCTTCCCTCGCCGAGATGCTGACGGCAGGAGCCAATGTCGGAAACGTGCCCTGGGAGTTCCAGGACGAAAGCGGCGAGATCACCGGATTCGAGGTCGAACTCCTGAAGGAGGTGGCGAGCCGGCTCGATTACGAGGGCGTCGACATCCAGAACATCCCGTTCAACGGCTTGTTCTCGGCCGTGCAGTCTGGTCGGATTGATGTGGCGATTTCGTCGATCACCATCACTGACGAGCGCCTGCAATCTGTCTCCTTCGCCCAGCCCTATTACGACAGTGATCAGTCACTCTCGACACGAACCGACTCCGGCATCGCCAGCTCCGCGGATCTCGACGGCAAGACGGTCGGCGTGGATACCGGATCGACCGGCGACATGTATGCAAGTGAGCGGGAAGCAGACTGGGGCCTTGCGGGGATTGCCCGCTACGAGGGTCTCAACCCTGCGATGCTCGATCTCGCCGCGGGCCGCATTGATGCCTACGTTTCGGACATTCCAGCGGTCGCCTACTACCTCCGGGACAAGCCAGATATGGAGGTCGTCGAGCGCCTGAAGACGGGCGAGCAGTATTCCATGATGTTCGCCAAGGATTCCGAACTCGCGGCGAAGGCGAACGAGGTCCTGACGACGCTCAAGAACGAGGGCTATATCGCCTCGCTTCACGAAAAGTGGTTCGGCACGGCGCCCGAGGACACGACCAGCACGGTCACCGTCATGGATATGCCGGCTCCGAAGTCCTGACCGGGCAAATTTCGGGAAACCGTCAGCGGATCGTGCCGACCGAGGCGCGATCCGCGCCTCAGACTGGTCGGCGCCGTTCGACGGGCCGTGCGCAATAACGAACAGGCCGTAGAGCCTTCGAAGGTCCGATGGACATCGTCTCCACCTTCTTCAATCTCGACGTTCTCGTCCGCTACTATCCGCTCCTTCTGGAGGGACTATGGCGCACGATCGCACTCGGGGTGCTGTCGATTATCCTCGGCCTGATCGGCGGGCTTCTGTTGGCCATCTCGAGGCTCTACGGAGCCAAACCGGTACGCTTCCTCGCAATCGTCTACATCGATGTGTTCCGCGCGATTCCTGTCCTGGTCTGGCTGGTGATCGTATATTACGCGCTGCCCTTTCTCGGCATCCGGCTCTCTGCGTTCGCCTCCGCAACGACCGCCCTCACGATGATCTCGAGCGCCTATACCGCCGAAATCTACCGGGCCGGCATCGAAGCCGTGCCGCGCGGCCAGTTCGAGGCGGCCCAGTCGATCGGGCTCGGGCCTTTCGATCTGATGCGCGACGTCGTCTTGCCGCAGGCGATCCGCATTGTCATCCCGCCCCTTACCAACAATTCGATCAATGTCCTGAAGGACACCGCACTTGCTTCGGTCGTTGCATTGCCGGACCTTTTGAAACAGGCAACTCAGGCCCAGGCGCTCGCCGCGAACCCGACCCCGCTCATCGGGGCGGCGATCCTCTATCTCATCCTGCTGCTCCCACTTGTTCGCCTCGTCGCGGTATTCGAGGCGCGCTATTCCAAGCGAGGCGCGCGCTGATGAGCGAGGCGGAAACGATCATCTCGATGAAAGGCGTCGGCAAGCGTTTCGGCAAATTCGAAGCCTTGAAGAATATCGATCTGGAGATCGCGCGCGGGGAGGTCGTCGTGCTTCTGGGGCCGTCCGGCTCGGGCAAATCGACCCTTATCCGCTGTATCAACCTTCTGGAGGAATACGATGCGGGCGACGTCCACGTCGACGGCATCCGTGTGGAGAAGGGAAAGAAGCTCCAGAGCGTCCGGCAGGAAGTTGCGATGGTCTTCCAGGCGTTCAATCTCTTTCCCAATCACACGATCCTTGACAATGTCGCGCTCGGGCCGGTCCGCGTTCGCAACCTGTCCTGGAGCGAAGCGCGCGAACGAGCCCGCAGACTGCTCGACCGCGTCGGGATCGCCGAACAGGCCGAGAAATATCCGAGCCAGCTTTCGGGCGGCCAACAGCAGCGCGTCGGCATCGCCCGTGCACTCGCCATGGAGCCGCGCATTCTGCTCTTCGACGAACCGACATCGGCGCTCGACCCGGAAATGGTCGGAGAGGTTCTCGACGTTATCAAGGGGCTCGCAGGAGACGGCGTGACACTCGTTCTGGTGACGCATGAGATGGGGTTCGCCCGGCAGGTGGCGGACCGGATCGTCTTCATGGAAGCCGGTACGATCAAGGAGATCGCGCCGCCCGATACCTTCTTCTCGGCGACGAAGAACGAGCGCGCCCGCGCCTTTCTCGACGCCGTCCTCAATCATTGAGCGCGACAAGCGCCGTACACACGACATCAGGTTCCGACAAATGCCACTCGATATCGATTTCGTCCGCAAGCAATTTCCGGCCCTCTCCGGCGAATGGGCCTTCATGGATAATGCGGGTGGGAGCCAGGTTCTCTCGCGCGTCGCGGATCGCGTCAGCGACTATCTCCTCACCTCGAATGTCCAGACAGGGGCGAGCTACGAGCCAAGCCAGCGCTCGACCGCACGTGTCAGGGCTGCGCGCCAGGCTTTCTCCGAATACGTCAATGCAAGGGACGCCGGCGAGATCGTCATGGGTGCCTCGACGACGATGCTGATCCGCATCCTGTCGGAAGGGCTCATGGGCAAACTCGGTGCCGGCGACGAGATCATCGTCACCGATACCGACCACGAAGCGAATATCGGCCCCTGGCTGAAACACGAGGCGCGAGGGGTCAAGATCAAGGTCTGGAAATGCGATCCGGAGACCTTTGAGCTCGATACCGCCGACCTTCGGAACCTGATGAGCGAGCGCACGAAGCTCGTCTGCGTGACCCATGCTTCGAACATCCTCGGCACGATCAATCCGATCGCCGAAATCTCGAAGATTGCCCACCAGGGCGGCGCGGAAGTCTGCGTCGACGGGGTCGCCTATGCGCCGCATCGCGCGATCGACGTCCAGGCTCTCGGCTGCGACTACTACGTCTTCAGCACCTACAAGGTTTTCGGCCCGCATTTCGCGGTGATGTGGGGCAAGCGCGAGAAGCTGCTCGAACTCGACAACATCTATCACTTCTTCTTCGGCAAGGACTCCGTGCCGCACAAGCTGGAGCCCGGCAACATCAATTACGAGCTGGCGCACGGCGCGGTTGGGGCGATCGAGTACGTCAAGGAACTCGGCGGCCAGGCCGGCGCGCCCGATGGCCGAAACGCGATCGAGGCCGGCTTTGCCGATATCGCCGAACACGAGCGGGCAATCACCGCACGGCTTCTCGATTTCCTGGGAAGCCGCAACTCGATCCGCGTCATCGGCCGCAAGACCGATGCAATCGACCAGAGGGTGGCTACATTGAGCTTCATCGTCGGCGACCAGAGTTCGAAATCCGTCGTCGACCGGATCGACGAGCACAAGATCGGGATTCGGTTCGGCGACTTCTACGCCCGGCGCCTGATCGACAATCTGGGCCTATCCGGCCGCAACGGCGTCGTGCGCGTCTCGATGGTTCACTACAACACCTATGACGAGGTCGACCGCCTGATCGGCGCGCTCGAACCGCTGGTCTGACCCGCCCGCATCCCTTTTCCTTCAGCACCGGGAAAGCCTCATGTCCTTCGATCTCATCGTCCGCAATGGCACTATAGCGACGGCTTCTGACGTCTATCCCGCAGATATTGCGGTGAAAGACGGTGTGATCGTCCAGATCGGGCGCGATCTCGGCGAGGCGAAAGATGAGATCGACGCGTCCGGCAAATACGTGCTTCCCGGAGGCATCGATAGCCATGTGCATATCGCTCAGCCGTCGGGCGATGGTATCGTCATGGCCGACGATTTCGAGAGCGGCACGCGCTCCGCACTCTTCGGTGGCAACACGACGATCCTGCCGTTCTGCCTGCAAGAAAAAGGGCAAAGTCTTCGCGAGGCTCTGAAGCGCTACCACGCGCTGGCAGAAGACAATTGCTACACCGACGTCTCCTTTCACCTGATCATTTCCGATCCTACGCCCTCGGTGCTCGGGCAGGAACTTCCGGCCCTGGTCGAGGATGGTTACACCTCCTTCAAGGTGTTCATGACCTACGAGGCGCTCCGCCTGAGCGATGCCGAGATCCTCGACACGATGGACGTCGCCCGGCGCACCGGCGCGCTGGTCATGGTTCACTGCGAGAATGAGGATGCCATCCGCTATCTTATTGGTCGGCACGAAGCAGACGGCGAGCTCGCGCCGAAATCCCATGCAACGACGCGGCCGATCGCGGTGGAACGGGAAGCGACCCATCGCGCGGTTTCGCTCGCCGAGGTGGCCGACGTGCCAATCGTCATCGTCCACGTCTCGAACGGCGAGGCGATGGAGGAGATCGAGCGGGCGCGGCGGCGGGGCCGCAAGGTGATCGGTGAGACCTGTCCCCAGTATCTAATGCTGACCGCAGACGATCTTGACGGCATGGATTGGGAGGGTGCCAAGTTCGTCTGTTCGCCGCCACCACGCGACAAGGATAGCCAGGAGGCCTGTTGGGATGGCCTCGAACGGGGTGTTTTCGATCTATTCTCGTCCGATCACTGCCCGTTCCGCTACGACGATCCGGAGGGCAAGCTCAATCCGAAGGGGCGCGAGAACTTCCGTCATATCCCGAATGGTATTCCGGGCGTCGAACTGAGGCTACCGATCCTGTTCTCTGAAGGTGTGGTGAAGGGCCGGATCGATCTGTCCCGCTTCGTCGCGCTGACCGCGACCAATCAGGCGAAGACCTATGGGCTGTATCCGCGGAAAGGAACGATCGCGATTGGATCGGACGCCGATCTCACCATCTGGGATCCACACCTCACCCGAAACGTCGTCCATGCCGACATGCATGACGGCGCCGACTACTCGCCCTATGAGGGGCTCGAACTGACCGGCTGGCCGGTCACGACCATCCTCCGCGGCAAGGTGATGATCCACGATGGGGAGATGCGCGGTTCGAGGGGTGACGGGACATACCGCAGCCGCGGCCGGTCACATCTGGCGGCGCGCTGAGCGAAAGCTGTATGACGCAGCCCGCGAGCGTAGTCTCGGGCGTCGCGGACAGGTCCAGGCTTTTTCATCAGATCACGCCGTGGGAATGACCTCAGACCGTCAGCGCAATACCGTCGCTGCGTGGATCGTGCGCGCCGCTCAAGCTTCCGTCCGGTGCGATCCTTATGACGCCGGCTTGGCCGAACAGTGGATTTTGCGCCTCGGTTACCACGAGATCGTGGCCGCGCCGTTGGAGCTCGTTCAGAATCGCCTCGCCAAAATCGGCTTCGATCTTCAGGCTGTCGGCCTGGTTCGAAAACGTCTTGCCGAGGAGGAAGCGCGGGCCGCGAAGCGCTTCTGCGGGTGACAGGCCGTATGAGAGGAGACGGGTGAGAAGAAGAGCCAGGGTCTGCGGCTGGCCGTCCGCCCCTTGCGTGCCGTATAGGAGGCAAGGTCGGCCGCCCTCCATGGCGAGGCCAGGATTGAGCGTGTGGAACGGCCGCTTGCCGGGCGCGAGGGCGTTCGGATGGTTGGGATCGAACGAAAAGGCGGCACCGCGATTGTGCCAGATGATCCCCGTATCGCCGACCACCACGCCGCTGCCCCAGTCGAAATAGGTGCTTTGGAGCATGCTGACGCATCGGCCTTTTGCGTCGACTGCCCCAATATAGACCGTGTCGCCTTGCTTGTGAGGATACGGCCAGGGCAGGGCGCGGTCCCGGTCGATCGCAGCGGCCATCGTGTCGAGATACGGCGGAGTGAGGAGGGTGCCCAGGCCGGATTCGGCAATGGGCCGATCGGCAATTTCGCCGCGATGGAGAAATGCCTGCTTGATCGCTTCGACGACGAGATGGATGTGGTCGGCGCCGCTCTCCTTGAGACCCTCAAGATCGATGCGATCGAGGATGCCCATGGTCGCAAGCGTTGCAAGCCCCTGGGAGGGCGGCGGCGGCGCGTAGAGATCGATGTCCCGGTACCGCACCGTGCTCGGCGTGGAAAATTCGCTGCGGGTTGCCGCCAAATCGGCCGCGGTGAGGGGCGAGCCTGCCCGGGTGAGCCCTTCAGCGATGCGTTTAGCAAGCCGGCCTTCGTAGAAGCTGCGCGTCCCATCCTCGGCGATCGCGCTCAGAGTGTCCGCGAGCGCCGGCTGACGGAAATGCCAGCCCACCTCCGGCACGGCCCCGCCGTCCAGAAACGACGCCGAGAAACCGGACCATTCGGCAAGCTCTGATCGGCGCATATCGAGCCAGAACCGCTGCGACGGGCTCATCGCGAAACCCTCACCCGCATAACCGATTGCGGGGACGAGCAGGTCCGACAGATCGTGGGTGCCGTTCCAGTGCTCGTTCGAATGGGAAAGGGCGCGCCCCCAGGAATCGACCAGGCCCGCGCTGGTCAGCGTCGATCCGGGGCCGCGAACGCTTGGTGCGAAGCCAGGCCGTGCGGAGGCGGCCGCTTGTCCGATGCCGACAAGGGAGGTCGGCTCGCCGGTTTCTCCGGCGATCATCCAGACGGCATCGCCGCCGAGCCCGCAAAAATGCGGATAGACCACCGTCAGGACGGCAGCCGCGGCGACAGCGGCCTCGATTGCGTTGCCGCCGGCCTTCAGAACATTCGCGCCGGCTTCGCTGGCGAGCCGGCTCGGGGTCGTGATCATCGCTGTCATGGCATACCTTCAAAAAGCGTGTATGGCCGGGCCGTCCCCGACAAGATCGCCCACTGGTACGGGCTCCGCAAACCGGTTAGGGACGTGGCAGTCAGGGTCCAACTCGTAGCGTTCAAAGCCGTGCCCAAGTCGAACAAGCACCGAACGGAACAGATCTGCAGCGCGCTTCGCGCGGCAATCCTGGAGCGAGCCCTGTTACCCGGCATGAAACTGCCCGAGGATTCCCTCGGCGAGCGTTTCGGGGCGAGCCGTACGCTGGTTCGGCAGGCGCTGGAACGGCTGGCCGCGGAGGGGCTCGTCGAGCTGCGCCGCAACCGGGGCGCAGCCGTCGCCGCGCCGAGCCTCGAAGAAGCGCGCGATCTCTTTGAGCTTCGCGCCCAGATCGAGGATCTGGTCATCCAGCGTCTCGGCGAGACCCTTACCGAGGACGATAGGGCGGCTCTCAACGCGCATATCGACAGGGAGGTCGCGGCCGAGCAGGGCGCCGAGCCCGTTTCCATCCGGCTCGCGACCGAGTTCCACATCCTGCTCGCCCAGATGACGAAGAGTCCCGTCCTGATCCGCTATGTCGAGGAGGTCGCCTATCGTTGCGGGCTGACCCTTGCGATGTTCGCCCGTCCCCATTCCTCGGATTGCGGGATCCAGGAGCATCGCGCGATCATGGACGGGCTGATGGCCGGTGATCTCGAAAAGGCGCGCTCCGCCATGCGCGGCCACATTGCGGCCGTCGCCGACCGCGCGCTCATCAAGGCGGACGAGACCAGCCCGTTCGTCTATCTCGACGTCCTCGAACCCTATGCGAAGCTGGTGCGGCAGGATCGTTAGGCCTCGATGCCGCGTGCGGTAAGAATTCGCTCGGCGCTGTCGTTCCAAACATCCATCTTGGCGATCTTGCCGTTTTCGACGACGAAGCGATCGACATAGCGATTGCCCTCAAAGGCCGTTCCGTCCGGCCACTCGCCGTAGAGTGTGCCGACGCTGTAGACGATCGTTCCTTCCGCACCCTCGGCAACGTCGAACTGCTCCATCCGCTTCTTCACCCAGTTGTAGCGTCGCTTGTTGAAGGCGGCGGGGCCGGAGGGATGATCGAAGACGCGCCCGCCGGTGAAGGTGATGACGACATCGGGCGCCATAAAGGTCGCCGCGCGCGCTGGGTCGGGCACCATGGAGGCTTCCAAATAGTCGCGCACGATCTCGGCTTCGGGCGGAAGGGTGCGTTCTTCGAGCTTGGAAGCTGAGGACATGGCGGAGTGCTCCTGTGGCGTGTGCGGTTGGCCGCAAGCATAGGCAGCGTCTCCAAAAATTGCATGCACTTTTATTGCGCAATCATTGCATCGCATTTGAGCGCAACCCGCCATGAATGTGAGTAGGAGCGTTGTGTCGAACCGGCAAAAGCCCGGAAGAGCAGGACTTTCGCAGACTGGCACGATGCTTGCTGAGTTGGGATCGTGATCAGCCTTCCCCGCTTCCAAGGAGATGCGCATGCCCCCGTTTCGCACCATCATGAAGACCACTCGCAGGGCGGTGCTTGCCGGTGTCGCCGGCCTCGCCATCGCCAGTATTGCGCCCGCACAGGCGCAGGAGACGATCAAGATCGGCCTCGTCGCCGCGCTCAGCGGGCAATCGGCGAAATCTGGCGAAGCGATCACGCGCGGTCTGAACCTCGCCATCGACAAGATCAATGCTGACGGGGGCGTGCTCGGCAGTCAGGTCGAACTGATCAGCCGCGACGACGAGAGCAATCCGGGCAAAGGCCTCGTCGCGGCGCGAGAACTCATCCAGCGCGAGGGCGTCGCGGCTCTGATCGGCGGTCTCGACACGCCGGTGTCCCTCGCGATCGTGCCCTTCGTCAACGAGGTGAAGACGCCCTTCGTCGGGCCTTGGGCCGCTGGTACGCCGATCACCCAGAACGGCGCCGAAGAGAACTACGTCTTCCGTGTCTCGGCGGTGGACGAATATGTCGACGAGGCGATCACCGAATATCTGATCGACACATATGGCGCTTCGAAGCCGGGGATGATCCTCATCAACAATCCTTGGGGCGAGTCCAACGAAAAGGGCCTCCTGAAGGCACTCGAAGCCCGGGGCATGGAGCATGCCGGGATCGAGAAGTTCGAGAGCAACGATGTCGATGTCGTTCCACAGCTGACCCGGCTGCGCGAGGCGGGTGCGGACTCGCTCTTCCTCGTCGCCAATGTCGGACCCTCGGCGCAGGTCGTGAAGTCGCTCGACCGGATGGGCTGGGAGGTGCCGATCTCCTCCCATTGGGGGCCGGCTGGCGGCCGGTTCACCGAACTTGCCGGCCCTACCGGCGAGAGGGTGCACTTTATCCAGACCTTCCTTTTCCCGGACACAGAGCATCCGCTCTTCGTCGAGCTTCAGGAGAAGTTTCCGGAAATCGAGACGCTCGCGGACGTGACGCCTGCGACCGGGATCGCCAACGCCTACGACGCCATGCTGCTACTCGCCGCCGCCATCGAAAAGGCCGGCTCGACCGAAGGACCGGCCATTCGCGAGGCGATGTACGAGATCGGCGAGGTCGAGGGCGTGATCAAGACCTATAACGACCCGTTCTCGCCGGACAATCAGGATGCGCTCGGGCCAGACGATTACACCTTCGCCCACTTCGTCGAGGGCGAGATCATTCCGATCGAGAAGTAATCGCACAAGACCCAAGCCCGCGATCGCCGATCGCGGGCATCCTCGCCTGATCGAACGGGAGCCGGCCCACCATGACCCTCTTCGTCGCAGCCCTCATCACAGGTATCGGGCTCGGCTCGATGTACGGCCTCATCGCGCTCGGCTTCCAAGTCACCTATTCGGTCTCCTCGACCGTGAACTTCGCGCAGGGCAGCGTGGTCATGCTGGGCGCCGTCCTCGGCTACATCTTCAGCCAGCGCTACGGCTTGCCGGTCGTCATCGCCTATCCGCTCGCCATTCTCGGATGCGGGCTCTTCGGCATTCTTGTCGAGATGCTGCTCGTTCGCCCCTTCGTTCTCCGCGGCTCGGAGGCTTGGCTGATGGCGACCGTCGCCGGCGGCATCTTCCTCGATAACGCCGTCCTCTTCACCTTCGGCAACGAGCCGCGCAGCCTGCCCTCCGCTCTTACCCAGACCAACTGGAGCGTTTTTGGCACCGGCATCTATCCCCAGCAGGTTCTGATCCCGCTTGCTGCCATCGGCGTCGCCGTCTTCCTGCATGTTCTCTTCCGCCACACGCGAAAGGGCAGGGCGCTTCTCGCTGTCGTTCAGAACGTCGTCGCCGCGAAGCTCATGGGCATCAACACGACCGTCATGGTTTCGGGGGCCTTCGCCATCTCGTCGATGCTGGCTGCGGTCGCAGGCCTTCTCATCGCACCGCTCTTTTCGGTGCATTCGGACATGGGCACACTGTTCGGCCTCAAAGCTTTCGCCGTCGCAATCCTCGGGGGCATGACCTCGGCCTCCGGCGTTATGCTGGCGGGGCTGATCTACGGACTCGTGGAGGCTTTCGTGACGACCTATCTCGGCTCCTCCTACACCTATATCGCCGTCTTCGCCCTTGTCATTGTCGCCCTAACGATCAAGCCGGCGGGCCTTTTCGGCCGGTCCAGCATGCAGAAGGTCTGATCGGTTGACCCGTGCCCGGCAGTCCCTTCTCCTCGACCTGACGATCCTCGCTGGTACGATCGGCGCGGTCGGTCTTCTGCTCATGTCGAGCGGCTATACGCACTTCATCATCGGTCTCGTCGCCATCTCGACAATCCTGTGTGCGGGGCTCAACGTCCTTTACGGTCTTACCGGGCTGGTCTCGCTCGGCCAGGTCGGCTTTCTCGCGATCGGCGCCTATACGGTCGCGATCCTTGGGCTTCAGGGCGTCAGCTTCTGGCTCGCCCTGCCGGCCGGCGCCCTGATCGCCGCAATCTTCGGCGCGCTGCTCGCCGTCTCCGCGGTGCGGATGGCGGGTCCCTTCCTCGCCATGGTGACGATCGCCTTCGCCTTCATCATCGAACACGCCGCCATCGAATGGCGCGGGCTGACGGGCGGGCAGAACGGGCTGATGGGCTATCCGATGCCGCAGTTCGGTTCTTACGTCTTTTCCGAACGCGACCTCATCATGCTGGCGATCCTCGTCGCCGGCCTGTCGCTCTACGGCCTGCGACGGCTCCTCGACAGCACATGGGGCTATGCGATGATCGGGCTGAAGGATGCCGAGATTGCGGCGCAGTCGCTCGGGTACAGGCCCTTCGTCGTCAAGGGGATCGCCTTTTCGGTCGCGGCGGCGATGGCGGGCCTTGCAGGCGGCTTCTTCGCGCCGCTGATGATGTTCATAGCGCCGTCGAACTTTCCTTTTTCGCAGTCGATTCTCTACCTTTTCGCGGTCATTCTCGGCGGCGCGGGCACTGTTCTCGGGCCGCTTGCGGGCGCGCTCGTCACAGTCGTTCTGCCGGAGCTTCTGTCGGATCTTGCCGAATATCGGCTGCTCTTCTTCGGCGCCTTGCTGGTCGCGGTGCTGCTCGTCGCGCCCCGCGGCATCGTCGGGACAATCGGCAAGCTCATGCCGGCTACGCGCTCGACCGTCAAAGCGACCTCGCTCAGTGATGTCGAAGCCTGGGTCGCCGATCGCGGCAAGCGGGGAACTCTCGATATCGCGGATATCGCGATCTCCTTTGGCGGGGTTCAGGCCGTCGACGGCGTCTCTCTCAAGGCGAAGTCCGGCGAGGTCACCTCGATCATCGGTCCGAACGGCGCGGGCAAGACGACGGTCCTCAACATCGCCTCGGGCTTCTATGCTCCCGATCGTGGCGCGATCCGGATCGGCGAGACGGAACTCTCTGGGAAAAGCGCCGATTTTGCCGCCCGGCACGGCGTAACGCGAACCTATCAGACGACGCGCCTTTTCGAGACGATGAGCGTCCTCGACAACGTCGTCGCGGCGCTTCCGAATGGCGATATCGGCGGACCGTTCTCCCGCCTCGCGACGCCTGCCAACCAGTCCCGCGCGGCCGGTCTCCTCCGCTATTGCGGGTTCGATGGCGACCTCGACAAGCGCGCCGGCGATCTGCCCCATGTCGACCGCAGGCTGGTCGAGATCGCTCGTTCGCTTGCGACCCGGCCTGGCACCGTCCTCCTCGACGAGCCAGCCGCCGGCCTCATGAAGTCCGACAAGCAGGTGCTGTCGGTTCTCCTGCGCAAGCTTGCCGATGCCGGCCTCGCCATCGTCCTCGTCGAGCACGATATGGATCTCGTGATGGGCCTTTCGGACCGGATCCTGGCGATGGATTCCGGCAGGCCGATCGCGTTCGGAACCCCCGATGCCGTGCGCAATAATCCGGATGTGATCGCCGCCTATCTCGGGTCTGGCAGGTCCTCGGCCCCGCCGCGCGACAAGCCGCTCCAGACCACCGAAACGCCGCTGCTCTCGACGCTCGACCTCATAGCCGGCTACGGCGCCGCGCCGGTTCTGAAGAAAGTGTCGATGCGGGTGCGGCCGGGAGAGATGGTCGCTCTCCTCGGCGCGAACGGCGCCGGCAAATCGACTTTCCTTTCCGCGGTCTCCGGCCTGTTGCGGCCTGTCGAGGGCCGGATCATCCTCGAAGATCAGGCGATCCACGAACAGGCGCCGCACGATATCGTCGAAGCCGGGCTGGTGCTCGTTCCTGAAGGCCGGCAGGTTTTTCCGGCGCTCACCGTCCGCGAGAATATCGAGCTAGGCGCCTACAAAAGGACCGGCGTTGACTTCGAGACCGAGATCGATCGCCTTATCACGCGCTTCCCACATCTTCGCGACCGGATCGATGCGCCGGCGGGGCTCCTCTCCGGCGGCGAACAGCAGATGATGGCGATCGCGCGCGGCCTGATGGGGCGGCCGCGCGTCCTCCTCCTCGACGAGCCCTCGTTGGGCCTTGCCCCGGCCATGGTGGACGAACTCTATACGGTTCTCTCCGAGCTGCGCGACGACGGTGTCACGATCCTCCTCGTCGATCAGATGGCAACGCTCGCGCTCGCTGTCGCGGACTTCGCCTATGTGCTGGAGCAGGGAGAGATCGTCGCCCAAGGCCCTGCCGCCGAGCTCAGAAACGACGAGCGCCTCATCGCGTCCTATCTCGGCGAGACGGGCGCAACGCCCGCGGACGCGCCCGCTCTGGAAGCCGTCTGATGTCCGCCTGGGTCTTGCGCAATGCCCTCCTCGCCGGTCGAGAGAGGTTGGTGGATATCCTCGTCAGTGGTCCGAAAATCGCCGAGATCGGGCCGCAGCTCGAAACCTCGGCACCGGTGATCGACGCAAAAGGCATGCTCGTCTCCTGCGGTTTCGCCGACAGCCACATCCATCTCGACAAGGCCTGCATCAACGACCGGTGCCGCAACGAGGCGGGGACGCTGGCGGGCGCCATCGCGTCCGTTGCTCAGGCCAAGAAAGGGTTCGACGCTGAAGACATCTACCGGCGCGGCCGGCAGGTCATCGAAAAGGCGATCGTCCAGGGCACCAACCTGATGCGTACCCATGTCGAGATCGATCCGCAGATCGGGCTGACCGGATTTCAGGCAATCCGGCAGCTGAAGCGCGATTACACCTGGGCGATCGACATCGATATCTGCGTTTTTCCGCAGGAAGGTCTGATCAACAATCCGGGCACGGAAGAGCTCCTCCGTCAGGCGCTTGTCGACGGCGCCGATCTTCTCGGCGGCTGCCCCTACATGGACAGCGATCCGGCCGAGCATATCGCGTGCCTGTTTGCCCTCGCGCGGGAATTCGACGTCGATCTCGATTTCCATCTCGACTTCGATCTCGACCCGAGCTGGCGTCATCTGGACAGGGTGGCAACGGAGACGATCGCCCATGGCTGGCAGGGCCGCGTGACGGTCGGTCACGTCACCAAGCTTTCGGCCCTCGAGCCGCAGCAGTTTGAGGAAACGGCCGCCATGCTGGCAGATGCGGGCATCGCGGTCACCGTGCTGCCGGCGACCGATCTTTTCCTGACCGGCCGTGATCACGACCGCCTCGTTCCGCGTGGGATCGCGCCGGCGGACCGGCTCGCGCGGCAGGGCGTCGCCTGCACCATCGCGACGAACAACGTCCTCAACCCCTTCACGCCCTACGGCGACTGTTCGCTGACGCGCATGGCCAATCTCTTCGCCAATGTGGCGCAGATCGGCGCGCCGTCCGATCTAGAAACCTGTTTCGCGATGATCTCCGATGGCCCGCGCTGTCTCATGGGCCGCCCGACCCGGTTAGAAGTCGGCGAACCGGCGACCTTCATACTTCTGCCGAACCGAACAGGCTCGGATTGCATCGCGGAAATCGCCCACCCTGTTCTCGGCATCATGCAGGGCCGCAAGAGCTTCGAACGCCCGCAGCCTGTCCTTTTCGGACGGTAGGGTTTCTCGGCGATCACACATCGGCCATCCCCAAGGACCAGTCGATCAATTCTACCCATGGCGGCTTCGGCAAATGCAGCTCTGATTCTGGTTTGCCATGCTTGGCAGTCCTTTAAGAGTCCGCATTGGCTTATGGAGACATTGAACCGCGCCCGATATGGCAGGGTGAAGCTCATCGAGTCGGTGGCCAGGTCCTGCGCCCCCTCGTCGTCGTGTATCTCATCGGCGAACGGCCTGGCGGCGACGCCCAATCGTCGAACAGCCTCTCGGCCTGTCTCGGCTTTCGCAGTCCGGACGAAGACATAAGACAAACGCCGCCGCCTGCAGCGTCAATCCCGTGATCGCCTAGGAGTACACGGCGTTCTCCAACATATACGACGGCAGCCCGCCGCCGCTGGAAGCGTCCATTGTGAACGGGGAGAAGATAAGAGATATCCTACACCACCAGGCCGCCGGCAACCGACTTTCCGATATTCTCGGGCTGGGTGTCGAAGCAGCGGAATATGTCGATTTTGGCGGTGTGTGCTGAGCGATCCAATTCCGAAGATCGTCCGCATGAAAGCGATACTAAGTCGAAAATTTAATCGGAAGAATTTTGTTGAAAAGCCGACGCAGGAGAGCGAGAGACTATCCGCGATTTACTCGATCAACCGGATGGTGTCGGTACAGTCGGTATAACGATCGCGCATTTGAGCGCATGTCGCTGTTTTTAGTTTAAAAGAGGCAGCGAGGAAAAGCGAAGCGCCAGCGCCCATCGCAATCTCAGAAAGCCACCTTAGAACTTTGCCGTCATAGTGAGCGGTGTGCGCTCGATTTTGCAAACAATGCCTTGGGCGTAGTCGCAGCGGTCGCCGGCGATTGAGGCCACGGCACTGTTCGGACGTTCGACCGTGTTCTGGGCCAGCGCACTCATAGCCATGCCAAAAAGCGCGATGAGTGCCGTTACGAACGAAAGTCGCTTTACCATGAGCGTTTTCCCCCTGTTTCGTAGCGTCTGTATTTCACACCAGCCTGTTCCCAAGCTGGCCGCGGGGGCGCGGACATCCGAATTTCTGAACGCTGCGTCCCCAGCCCCACATTAGTGCCGTCCCCACGGCACCTAAGCTTTCTGCATAATAGCTCATGGAAGGTGGCGAAAATGAGCCCGAACGGTGACAGTGAGGAGTTTTTTGGTCACTTCCCGTTCTTTCCATGGACTTATCTGAGGCATCCTTCATCAAAAAATAATCATTCATAAACAGCCAAACCAAACCGATCGAGCTTTACTATTGGCTGACACGGAACGGCTGGAAAATCTCCATCCTGCTGGAAGAGCTTGGCGTTCCTGATGACGTAAAGTTCACCAATATCGGTGGGGGCGATCTGTTCGATTCAGCCTTTCTGAAAAACTCGCCGAACAACCGGATGCCGGCGATCATCGACCCGGAAAGGCCGGACGGCGAGCCGGTTTCGGTCTTCGAATCGGGCGCGATCCTGCAATATCCCGGCCGCTAGTTCGGCGAGTTCTATCCGCTGGGCGGCCGCGAGCAGATCGCTTTGGAAGAGTGGCTGTTCTGCTAGGTCGGCGATCTTGGTCCGATGGCCGGCCAGTCCCATCATTTCCGCAAGTACGCGCCGGAGCAAATCCCATACGGCATCGTGCGCTAGACCAATGAGACCAACCGGCTCTATGGGCTGATGAACAAACGCCTTGCCCACAACGACTATCGCGAGGGCGCGAACTATTTGATCGCGGATATGGCCTCGATCGACTGAGTGGTTCCTCGCAAGAACCAGGTTCAGGATCTGGACGACTTCCCCAACCTCGAAGGATGGATCGCGACCTCGATGGCGCGGACGGCAGTGGAAAAGGGTTTGGCGCTCGGCAAGGAAGAGCGGGCGAAGATGAAGTTCGAAAGCGACAAGCAAGCGCAGACCGTGCTCCTCGGCCAGCGGGCGGGCGGTTGAACCGGACAGGCAGCGCCGGTTAGCAATTGGGACTGACCGGGACATTCCCGTCTCGGTCAGCAATTTTTTAATGAAAGGCCGCCAGTCGATGCCCCATGTGACCATCAAGCATTTTCCCGCCGATCTTGACGACGAAAATAAGCAGACACTGTCAGACGAGATCACGGCGACCATCATGAAGGTCTTCGGCTCGAGAGAGGGTGCGGTCTCGATCGCGCTCGAAACGGTCGAGAAGGACCGCTGGAAAAGCGAAGTTTACGAGCCCGAAATTGCGCAATGTCCCACCTTTCTTCTGAAGAAGCCGGACTATTGACCACGTAAGCGAACCGGCGGGCCGATCGGCGCTTACGTATTCGTGTCTTGCACGCGAACGCCTTTGAAGGCGAAGGTTCTCGAATGTCGAGATCGAGACGCTTCCTTGGCGTTTTGCGCGGATTAAGCCGGTTGCGGGCCGGATGGCTGGTGCTTGCACTTTGCCTGCCGATCGCAGCCGGTGCCCAAAGCCGCGGCTTGAGCGATTTCGGTGCCGGCTCCGGCTCCGGCACCGGAACGCGCGACGATCAGCCGGTCGATGTCGAGCTGGTACTGGCCGTCGATGTCAGCTGGTCGATGAATGACGAGGAACAGATCATCCAGCGCAATGGTTACGCGGCGGCCTTCCGGTCCCAGGAGGTGCAGGAAGCGATTTTCGACGGCGTTCACGGCGCGATTGCTGTCACCTACGTCGAATGGGCAGGCGAATTCTCGCAGTCGGTCATCGTGCCCTGGACGCTTCTGGACTCCAAGGCGAGTGCAGACGCCTTCGCCTATCGTCTCGCAACGGAGCCGCCGAATCGGAGGCGCAGGACTTCGATCTCCGGCGCGGTAAGTTACGGTGCCCGGCTTTTCGATAAAAACGGATTTATCGGTCTCAAGCAGGTCATCGACATTTCAGGAGATGGCCCAAACAATCAGGGACCGATCGTGACCACCGCCCGCGATCAAGCTGTCGCGGCCGGTATCGTCATCAACGGACTTCCCTTGATGACGAGCGATGCGTCGCTTTCATGGGCTACGATCGACAATCTCGACGAGTATTACGAGGCCTGCGTCGTCGGCGGGCGAGGCAGTTTCGTTATTCCCGTTAACGACTGGCCACAGTTCGCGCAGGCAGTGCGCCGCAAGCTGGTGCTTGAACTCGCTTCCGACTGGCCCATCGACGATGCCGACCCGCGCCATCTTATGCGGGAACTGCCGATCCTACGAACTCAGGGCGCTGGCGATGTAGACTGCCTCATCGGGGAGAGGCTGTGGCAGCAGCGGCAATGGCGCTGGCTCGACGACGCGCGATAGCCGTGCCGAGCTGGATCATCCTTACTTCGAGAGTCGCTTGCGGTTCGCCCGCACCTTTGAGCTGTATGGCTTGAGAGCCGCCGAGCCGATCGCGTCCATGGACTTGGCCATCGGATTGGCGCTCATCATTGCAAGCGGGAAGTCCATCGCTGCTTTGAACATCGCCTGATTGAAAGCGAGTGCTGATTCCTGGGCCGCTGTCACCTTCTCGGCGACCATTTTCTGGTTCTCGCGCCTATCCTTCGCGCTAGGCTGGGCGCCGGCCATGGCCATCTGCATCATGCGCGTGCCGATGACGAAGGGCGCGCCCATTATGATCGCATTCGCCTCAATCGCCGATTTCGGAAAGAAATTGGCGGAGGAGGAGGTGGTTCTGCGTCTGCGTTTTGTCGCCATCGGGTGATCGTCTCTTCTTCCTCGTGAGTGTCTGTCTTAACAACGCGGTGAAAGAGCTTTCGACCCATCCCAATTGCGGGAATTTTGAGCAGCCGGCGGATCGTTCAGAACATGTTGAGCAGAGCGAGGACGGCGCCGCCGTAGACGCCGACAAGGAAGAGGACCGACGCAACGCCTAAGATGGCCGCCGCGATCAGCCACAAACCATCCCGCGCGGTAATCGCGATGCCGGCGATCGCGATGGCGACTCCGGGCGCCATGTTCGTCAGCGGGAAGGGAATCGTGACGATCAGCGCGAGAATCAGACAGACCCAGCCGACGAGACTCAGGACCATGGCCTCCGGCTGAGGCCAGAGACGGTGACGCGCAAGGCGCTCGGCGCGCCGGATGAACGGGCCGATGCGGGTCATCAGCGAAGCGAGGGTTTCCGGCTTCAAGCTGATCTTGCGGACACGTTGCGGGAGCCAGACCTTGTGACGGCCAATGGCGAGCTGCAGCGTGAACAGCACCAGCGGCAGGCCGAAGACCGTCGAAGCCCCTGGCGGCAGCGGGACGAGATTGAGGCTTCCGAAGAGCACGAAGAAGGCGCCGAAGGCCCGCGTATCGAAAGCGAGCGAAAGCTCTTCTATCGTCGGGTCCTTAGCCGTCTGTCTATGAGAGAAGGCGCGCAGGATCGCCGAAATGCGCCTTTGCCGCTTGCCTTTTCGCCGGCGGGATTCGCGCCGGAAACGTGAGAGGGCAAGGGGCGACACGGAATCTGACTCTCAACCTCTGCTGGTTTCGGCGTAGCGATCGCAGGCATTCGGTGATTGGCCCGCGCGATACGGCGTTTATTCTGGAACGTTTCGATCCGACGATTTCGGTCGGCCCGGCGCTATTAGACGCCATGAACGGTTAAGTCGAGGTTTGAACCGTCTTCGTCAAGGCGCTTTGCCTTGACCACGCCCTTTGCCGCGCCCATGCGACAGATCCTCGCCCGTGCCGAGGTCGAGCACTTCGACGGCGATGTCCGGCTTCGTGCGATTGACGTAGGCCGGGTGGCCGAGGGTCCGCATGGCATCCTGATAACCGTCGCTCCAGCGCTCATCCACCGTGTGGCGGGAGAACTCGTAATCCTTCGAGCCCCGACTGTGTTCGCGCGCCCTGTTGATGAGGTGGACGATCGTCACCGAGGCATCGGTTTCACACTCACTCAGAAACTCGACGTCCGGATCGTTCTTGAGTTCGTCTGGCAACTTGTCGAGAAGGCGATGGACGGCGCGGCGTTCGCGCTGTCGCTCTTTCACAACATCGGTGATGAGTCGTGTGCGACTCGAATAGCGGATATCCTTTTCCCGCTGGGATACGTCTTCGATCGTTTCCGGCAGGGTGCCCCGCGAAGGGAAGAGGTCGATCTGGAAAGCAACCATATCGTGCTCCTGGTCGCGCTCGAGCACGTATTGCAATGGTGTGTTGGAGACGATGCCGCCGTCCCAGTACCATTCGCCATCGATCTCGACCGGCGGAAAACCCGGGGGAAGCGCGCCGCTCGCCATGACGTGCTCGGGCGCGAGGCGGATGTCGGCGCTGTCGAAATAGCAGAAATTGCCGGTGCGGACGTTCACGGCGCCGAGGCTGACGCGCGGTCCTTCGTCGTTCAGATAGTCGAAGTCGCAGAAGCTAAGCAGCGTATCGCGTAAAGGTGCGGTATCATAATAGCTGAGATCGCCGGGATGATCGCTTGGAAACATATAGGTCGGCGGAAAGCGCGGCTTGAAGAATCCCGGAATGCCGAACAGTGCCGAAGCCGTGGCGCTCCCCTCGTTGAAGACCGAACGGGCGACGACACCGGGAAGCGGCGGATCGAAGGTCACGAGCGAAGAAATCGTGTGCCAGAAGCCACGTAGCGCCTCGACACGCCGCTCGGGAGGATTGCCCGCAATCAGAGCCGCATTGATGGAGCCGATCGAAATGCCGGCGAGCCAGTCCGGCCGGGCGTCCCGCTCGGCCATAGCCTCAAAAACACCTGCTTGGTAGGAGCCGAGGGCACCGCCGCCCTGGAAGACCAGCACGAGGAGTTCGCTTGGATGGGAAATCGCCGTGTCGAGGGATGGCTGACTCATCGCGATGGGCTCTCAAGTTTCGTCATCTGAGGGCACGCCATCGGCGGCCCTTTGCTTTCAAAGGCGTTCCACCAATGTGTTTCGCGGTGCAGCAAATTCCAGAGGTGTGTTGAATGCCTTGGCGGATTCGGTGTCTGAAGGGAAAAAGCCACGTCGGACCCAGCCGACTGCGGAACCCATAGTCTCGCTTCTGCATTTCCGAAATGTAATCTTCTCGTTCACGCAAGGTGTTCACATGACTTCGAAAATCACTGCCGCCCTGGTTCTCGTTACGGCACTTTTCACTCTCGGCGCATGCGCCAATACGGTTCGTGGTGTTGGTGCGGATGTGAGCAACACCGTCGATGCCGGCGAGGCGGCAGCAAACGACATCGCTTACTGAGGCGTTAGGTCCGCGTCCTGCGATCGGCGTTCTGGCACCGCCTTTTCGGTGGTCCGACAGAACCGACGTGGACCAAAGCTTTTGTGCTTTGAAAGGCGTTTCGCTTCGGCGGAGCGCCTTTTTGGTTTGGGATCAACGTTCGGGAAAGAATGCGGATCGTCGCGTTCGTTCCCTTCCAATGCCGCGAGCAACCGAACCAGCGCGGCGTGTCGGTTGAGGTCGTAGCGCGCATCCGAGATGCGGGCGTATCGTTTCAGACTGAAAACCTCCCGGCGAATCCGCTTGGCGAGATTGGCTCGATCGGTATCCGAAAGCGCCGAGGCGAGCAGAACGAGGGAAGCGGGGTCGAGCTCATCGCGTGAGACGCGCGTCTTCCTTGTGTTCTCTTCCTTAAGACGAAGCTTCAAGCCTGAAGCCGAAACGCCTGAATTGATGGCAATAAAGTCGATTTCAGCCGCCTCGATCGGCAGGTGCGATGCCAGCCTGCGGTTTTTGGCATAGGCGTCCGCGGCCTCCTGGAGCGCCGCCGAAAGCATTTGATGATCCATAACGTCCTGCTTTGTCTGGGTTTATCCACGCCCAGATTGAAGCCGGTGATTGTTATGAGGAAAAAATACCTATAAAAGATGAAAGGAATCTGAGCAGAAGAAAGGCAAAGGCCGATCTTTCGGTCAAGTGGGTGCTTAATGGCAGCGATTTTTGAGAACAGATTAGGAAACTTATCCCCACTTGGTGGATATCGTCCTCAATGCGTCCATTCAAACTCTCGAAGGACGTGAAGATGCACCAGAATTCCGAAACCTTTCGAACGACGGCAATCCCAGTCACACGAAGTGGCCGGGCTTCCTTGGTGGCGGAGCCGGACAGGCGGTCGAGCCCGGAGGACGACGCGAAGCTTTGCCGTGTGGCGATCGCCGTCGCGGCCGTCTTGCTCGATATTGATCCTGAAGAAATAGAGAGGCCAAACCGCTCCCTCGCTTCGGTGTGCGAAGCGCGGCATATCGCGATGTACCTGGCTCATGTGGTGTTTCAGGTCTCTCTCATTCGCGCGGGAACAGCATTCGGCCGGGACCGCACCAGTATCGCGCACGCGGTTCGGCGGATCGAGGATCGGAGGGACGATCCCGACTTCGATGCAAAAATCGAACATCTGGAACGGCTTGCGCACCTCATCCGCAATGCGCTTCTCAAGAATGGTTGCAGGGAATGGCTGGCATGATGTTCAAGGGCGAGAAGGATTGGGCGGTCACGCGGCTATCGGTCGAGCGTGGCCGACAGCCGGCTTTCCTGAGCGAAGCTGAACGGGACGCGGCCGAACGGCTACGGGCCGATTTCACCCGTGGTGCGCTGTCGCCCTCGGTCACCCAGCGATGGGATGCCCAGCCGCGAGACCGGTCGGCGCCGCGCGGCGCGAATGATCTCTCCGACAATGCGATTGATGCGCGAGCCCGGGTCGACAAGGCGATCACGGCGATCGGCCCGGAGCTTTCCGATCTCGTCATGGACGTCGCCTGCCATCTCAAGGGTCTGGAACTCGTCGAGCGGGAGAGGGGCTGGCCGGCGCGGTCGGCCAAAATGCTGCTGAAGGCCGGCCTCGGCATTCTCGCCCGACATTACGGTTTCACCGGCGCTCCTGCTCGGCGTTCAGGCTCCATGCGCGCATGGAAGACGGCCGATGCGAGGCCAGGCGTCGCCGGCCGGGAACAGGCAAGAACCGTTTGATCAGGCACTTTCGAGCGCGGCGTTCGCGTCGCGCTTGATCCGGTCGACCATAGCGCGCAGGCCGTTCGAGCGCTGGGGCGTCAGATGCTCCTGAAGGCCGATCTCGTTGAAGGTCGCCGCAGCGTCGATCTCGATGATTTCAGGCGCGGTCTTGTTGGAAAAGAGCGCGAGAGCGATGGCGACGAGGCCCTTCACGATATGAGCATCGGATTCGCCGCGAAAGCTGAGGCGCGGCGGAGAGGCGCCGTCACTCTCGCTGACGAGCCAGACCTGGCTCACACAACCCTGCACCTTCGTCCTGTCGTTCATCTCCGCGGCGTCCATTGGCGGAAGCGAACGGCCAAGTTCGATGAGGTAACGGTAGCGGTCTTCCCAATCGTCCAGAAATTCGAAATCGGAGAGGATGTCCTCGATCGATTGCAAGGAAGGCCTCCTTCGTCAGCTTTGCATCTGACCGTGATATAGACTTGCAACCCCGCGATTTACAGGCCGGGGCGCGGGCGCGGTGTCGGAACGGGCGAGATGCTGAGTGCGGCGCTCCCGGTATCTGCCGTCATCGTGCCGAAGCGCTCGGCCAATCCTTTATCGAGCGGCTCGCCGCGTGCGGCAAGATCGGCCGCCTGTCTCACCGCATTCACGATTTCAGGTGAGATGCCTTGCGCGTCGAGGTGGCCGTTCTCGTTGACGGCTTCCAGCAGCTTGCGCAACAGGGCGGGGTCGATGGACGCCCAGTCGGTCTCCGGTCGGGCCGGTGGCTCTACGGGCGCCGAATTCTCGGCGAGCTCGTCTTCATGGCTCCCGGAGTTAGCCGCGTCGAGCGCGACTGCGAGCCCGCTCTCCACCCGGCCGAGAGCGAACTGGCCCAACTCCGAGCCAGCCTCGCAGGCCTCTGGGGCGCGGGTGCAGAATCCCATGACGTCCTCCACGGCAGCGCGCACGCCCATAAAGCTCTTGAATGGGTCCAAAGTCACCTCTTCGTCGTCCGAGCCAAGGCCCGGAATGAAGAGCGATGCAATGCCGATCACGAACGCTGTTTTGAGGAGGAAGCGAATCATCAAGCTTTTCCGAGGAGCGACCCTTGATTCCCGACGACGAATTCATGGCGTGCGAGCCATATCGCGCGGCCAGCAGCAGGCTCGCGCTCGGTCATTAGAACGCAAATTCGATAAGGAACGGTTCCGAAGGATGGCTTTTCGAAATTCAGTCTGAGGCAAGCTTCGGCGTGACAGGCTCCGACAGTCCTCGCGCCCGGAAATTACCCGGAAACATCTTCCGCGCCTGCCATCCCGACATCGAGCGAAGTGAGGAAGCTTTCGACGAAGCGGCGATTCTGGCCAAAATCGTAAGCGATATCGTGAGAAGCTGAGCGCACATCGACGATCGTACCGTTTCCATCAGCGATGATGCGGACGGTGACGTCGCTCGGAAGACCCACTATCAAGTCAGATGTGGTGGCTTCTATGGTGTAGGCATTGCGCACGGGCAGATCCAATTGTCCGCTTTGCTCATCGGTATCGACACTATCGCGGGAGGTCGGAAGGGGAACGGCGCCGCTGTCGCGAATGACGCCGAGCGGATCGGTGGCGGCATCCGAGCCGTCCTGTAAGTCGACCGCGACGATGTCTTCGATCACCCAGCCCGCATCGAGTGCGGCCGTGCGTGCGGCCTCGACAACTTCCACCGGTGGCGCGGCATAGCGGCGAGCCGGTATCGCAGCAGCAGCTGCGTCTATCGTTATGGGCTGCCCGCCTGAACCTGCCGTGGTCGGCGACACGACCTCATCGGCGAACCCGCCCGTATAAGCGATGTTCGTCGCCGGATTTTCGGCCGCGAGACCTGCAATCAGCGCGAAGGGGATAAGGCCGATGAACGCCACCAGCGCCGCGCCGAACGCGCTCGACCCGCCGCGGGCTGCCTGAAACCAGGCCCGCGCGATGCCGGTCAGACCAATCACCAAGGCGACGAGAAGCATCAGGCAGGAAAGACCGAGCGTCGCCATGAGAGCATCGGTGGAGATGCCGCCGAGCCGGTAGAGCGGAATGGCGACGAGGAATAGCGTCAACCCGAACCAGGCAAGCTTCTTCGCCGGTTTCGCAAGCCTGAGCTGGGGCCGCACGAAATGACCCTGCGCGGGCAGGAAAAGGGTAGGGCGGCTCATGAGTGCGTGACCGGTCTCTAGCGTCTCTTGGTGTTCGATCCGCTGACATGGAACGAGAATAACCAAATGAGAATGGATGACCGCCGTCCGGTGCGCAAGGTCTCGGCGGATCTCGCTGCGATATCGCACCGGCCTGTTGCCTTTGCGATAGCCGCGCTCCGCGAAGATGGTTTCCTCCGCGGTTCGAAGGCCCGCCTGTTCGAGACTGGCTTTGCGTTGCGAAACGCTGCCCGATGGCTTAGATCGGTCGCGACTTCAAATCCCGCATTCGACCGATATTCGGAGACGCAAGCGCGCCATGGCACGCCAATTCATCTATCACATGTCCGGCCTGTCGAAGACCTACGGCAACAAGAAGGTCCTCGACAACATCCATCTCTCTTTCTACCCGGATGCCAAGATCGGCATTCTGGGCCCGAACGGTGCCGGTAAGTCGACCCTCCTGAAGATCATGGCGGGCGTCGACAAGGAATTCACCGGCGAGGCCTGGGCGGCCGAGGGCGCGACCGTCGGCTACCTGCCGCAGGAGCCGCAGCTCGACGAAACGAAGAACGTATTCGACAACGTGATGGAGGGCGTTGCCGACAAGCAGGCGATCCTCGATCGCTACAACGAACTGATGATGAACTATTCCGACGAGACGGCAGACGAAGGCGCCAAGCTCCAGGACATCATCGACAGCCAGGACCTGTGGGATCTGGAAAATCAGGTCGAAATGGCGATGGACGCCCTGCGCTGCCCGCCGGCCGACGCTGAAGTCGGCCCGCTTTCCGGCGGTGAGAAGCGCCGCGTCGCGCTCTGCAAGCTGCTTCTGTCGAAACCCGACATCCTCCTCCTCGACGAGCCGACCAACCATCTCGACGCCGAGACCATCAACTGGCTGGAAAAGCACCTGCGCGAATATGAGGGCTCGGTCCTCATGGTGACGCACGATCGCTACTTCCTGGACAACGTCACCGGATGGATTCTGGAGCTCGATCGCGGCCATGGCGTGCCCTATGAGGGCAACTATTCGGTCTATCTCGAAAAGAAGGCCAAGCGCATGCAGCAGGAGGGGCGCGAGGATGATGCCCGTATGCGCGCGATCAACCGCGAGCGCGAGTGGATCAACCAGGGGGCCAAGGGCCGCCAGACCAAGTCCAAGGCCCGTATCCGTGCCTATCAGGAGCTCGTCGAGGCGGCCGAAAACCGGAAGCCTGCCGACGGCAAGATCGTTATCCCGACAGGCGAACGCCTCGGCCAGAAGGTCATCGAGGTCGAAAACCTGACGAAGAGCTATGGCGACCGGGTGCTGATCGACGGCCTGTCCTTCAAGCTGCCTCCCGGCGGCATCGTCGGCATCATCGGCCCGAACGGTGCCGGCAAGACGACGCTGTTCCGTATGATCACCGGGCAGGAAGAGCCCGATGCCGGCAAGATCGAGATCGGCGAGACGGTCGATCTCGGCTATGTCGACCAGAGCCGCGACGATCTCAACGCGGACAAGAATGTCTGGGAGGAAATCTCGGGCGGCGTCGACATCATGAAGCTCGGCAAATACGAGATGAATTCCCGCGCCTATGTGGGCAATTTCAACTTCAAGGGCCCGAACCAGCAGCAGAAGGTGGGCACGCTTTCGGGCGGCCAGCGCAACCGCGTCCACCTTGCCAAGATGCTGAAGTCCGGCTCCAACGTCATCCTCCTCGACGAACCGACCAACGATCTCGACACGGAAACCCTCACGGCGCTGGAAGATGCGCTGGAGGAATATGCCGGCTGCGCCGTGGTCATCAGCCACGACCGCATGTTCCTCGACCGCATGGCCACCCACATCCTCGCCTTCGAGGGCGACAGCCATGTGGAATGGTTCGAGGGTAACTTCGAGGACTACGAACAGGACAAAATCCGGCGCCTCGGACCGGAAGCGGTCAACCCGAAGCGTCCGACGTACAAGCGGCTGACGCGGTAATATTGTTGACGGCTTGGGTGGCGGCGGTTTTGTCGCCGCCGCCATTTTCCCGAGCGCGTCTTCTCACGCCCCGTTCACGCGCCTGTCGATTGCGGCGGCTCAGGGATCGCTGATACAGACGATCCATGAACGCATTTGATTTCGAAAGGCAATTTCAGGCGCTTCCGCAGCCGCACGCGGTTTTTAGCCGTGAACTGAAATTCATTGCCGTGAATGCCGCGCTGGAAGCGTCCACCGGCATGACGGCGTCCGATCTGGTTGGTCGGCAGATTTTCGAAGTCTTTCCCAATAGCGGGGTCAGCGGTGAGCGACTTCGTGCGTCGCTTCAGCGGGTTCTCGAAACCGGCGAGCGCTCCTCGATCGCTTTCCTGCGATACGACATTCCCGGTTCAGACGGCGCGGAGGGTGGCTTTCTCAGGCGCTACTGGAGCCTCACCTACAGCCCGATGCTGGACGGAACCGGCCGTACCGAATTTATCCTCGCGACCATCGTCGATGTGACGCAACTCGCCGAGGAGAACGCTGCCGACATGGGGTTGGCAGACTCCGCTTCGGGCATGGACACATCAGGTGAGGCGCAAGTCGAATTAGCTGGTTCGTTTCCTGCCGAGCGACAGCAGGAGATTGCGGCCTTCAGTCGGTTGTTCCGGCAGGCGCCCGGTATGTTCGCGGTTCTCGAAGGCCGGGATCTGCGATTCAGCTTCGTCAATGACAGTTTCCTGAAATTTGCATCCGACAGGACGGTGATCGGTCGGTCGTTCTTCGACGTTCTGCCGGAGCTGCAGGACCAGGGGGTGCCGGAGCTTGCCCGCCTCGCCCTCGATGGAGGCGGCGTCGTGATAGGCGAAACCGTTCATATGGAGATGCGGCGTTCGGCCAATGACGAGCCCGGCTCGGAGCGCTTTTTCGATTTCACCTTCAGCCCGATGACGGACAATACGGGCGCGGTGGTGGGCCTTTTCTTCCAGGGTGTCGATCGAACGGAGTTCATGCGTGCGACCCTGCGCCATCGCATTCTCGTCGATGAGCTCAATCATCGGGTCAAGAACACGCTTTCGACCGTCCAGGCCATGGCACGGCAGAGTTTCCGGTCTGCGGCCGATCCCGAGGAGGCGCGTTTTGCCTTCGAGGCGCGGATCATGGCGCTCAGTCAGGCGCATAATCTTCTCTCTGCGCGGCGCTGGGAGTCGGCGGGGCTGACGACCCTTCTCCATCAGGAGCTGGCCGACCTCTCGACGGACGACGTTTCAATCGCCGGCCCTAATGTGCTTCTCGGGTCAAAGACTGCGATCGCGTTGGCGCTTGTCTTTCACGAGCTCGCATCGAATGCGGCGCGCTATGGCGCATGCGCGTCGGGCGAGGGGCATCTCTCCGTCGAATGGAGTTGCGAGGCTCGAGGCAATGATCGGATATTGCGATTTGAGTGGTCGGAAACTGTGTCGGATGTGGATAGTCGCGGGCTGCAGCCCGGCTACGGCATCAGGGTTCTGAAGCGGATCATCGAAGGGGAACTCGGGGGTGACCTTTCGATAGAGCTTCGTGATAGAGGGCTCCAATGCAGGTTCGAGATCGTACTGACGGGAGCGGGGGAATTTGAGACGTCAGTCGCATAAGGCGGAGAAGAGCATCGCCGGTCTTTCGGTTTTCGTGGTCGAGGACGAGAGCGTGATCGCCATGCAGCTGGAAGATATGCTGATCGAGGCCGGCTGCGAGGTCGTCGGTCCGGCCATGCGCCTCAAGGTCGCGCAGACAATGGTCGAGGGCGACGCAGAGGTCGGCGTAGCCGTGCTCGACGTGAATCTGGGCAACGCGACCGTTTTTCCGATCGCCGAACGCCTGCGCGAGATGGGTATACCGATTGTCTTTGCGACGGGCTACGGACGAGAGGGTGTTGCCGACGAATGGAAGCACTATCCGATCCTGCAAAAGCCGTACACGGCCCGCCAGATCGAAGAGGCGATTCTTGAAGTGCTTGCCGATGCCTGAGCCTGTAAGGCCAATGATGGACGGGCCGCCCTCTGCTTTGTTGGTCGGCTGACGCTTTTTCTTCGCTGAGCCTTTTTCCGATGGAATGCCGCCGTATGTGGCGGCACGTGAACCTCATTGGCAGCCGGGTTTACCGGCAAACATCAACGGATCGGGATCGACATGGACGCTTTCGTCAGCGAGATGATGAACACGCTCGGGCCGTTCGGTATCGCGCTCCTGATGTTTTTGGAAAACGTGTTTCCACCGATCCCCTCCGAACTGATCATGCCCCTCGCGGGTTACGAGGCCGCCACCGGCTCGATGAGCATCGTGACCGTCATCCTGTCGGGCACGATCGGCTCGCTGCTCGGGATCATTCCCTGGTACTATGTCGGCGAGTGGATGGGGCTGCGCCGGACCAAGAGGTTTGCGGCAAAGCACGGACGCTGGATCACCATGGGACCGGAGGACGTCGACAAGGCGAACGACTGGTTCAATCGGAATGGTCCCGAGGCCGTGCTCTTCGGCCGCCTCGTGCCAACCGTCCGCACGCTCATTTCGGTGCCTGCTGGCATCGCGCATATGCCGCTCTGGAAATTCTTGATCTATTCGGCGGTGGGAAGCGCGGTTTGGACGAGCCTTTTGGCCTTTGCCGGCTATTTCCTGCGCTCCCAATACGAGGCCGTTGAAACCTATGTCGGCCCGGTATCGAACACCGTTCTCGTGATCATCGCGGTCGTCTATGTCTACCGAGTCTGGACCTTCGAGTCTGGATCGAAGGAGGGCGGTGGCGAGAGCTGATCGCCGCTATGTGGCCTCATCGCTCGTGCGGTAAGTCGTCCAGCTTCTCGCATTCGGTCTCTTCGGTAGCCGTGTCCGCTATCTCGTCGGTATCCGCATCCGGATCGAGCCGGCGCGAGGCACCCCAATCGTCAAGGACCTCGTTCGTTTCGTCGAGAACGAAAAAGCGCGCCGCGTCCTTCTCGTAACCGTCGTCCATCAGCACGTCGTAATCGGTGTGCTGGTGCCGGATATGGGCGATCGTCGCGAGCCAGACGGCTGCCTCCGGCCGCAGACCCCGCATATGCTTGGCGCGGGACGCTTCCCTTATCGACTCGGCATCGAGAAACGGCGCGCGGGGGATCAGCGCTGTGACGGCCTTCTTGATCTGGCGTTGACGTTCGGTCGCCATTGTCAGTGGCCACTCTCCGGCGGGCTGTCGACGCTCGCGAAATAGGGTTTGATGTCGATCAGTGGGGTGCCGTCCAGCACATCGATCGCATCGATTGCGAGCCGACCCGCCGCGTGATCCACCGACAGAAGCTTCACCAGATGAAGCCCGATCGGGTTCGGCCGCACCGGCGAGCGCAGCGAGAAGGTCCCGCGCGGTGCATCCGCATGACGCGGCATCTGAAGGGCAAGATCGCGTTCGGCCCGATCGAGGAAGCTGAGCAGGATGACGTAGGAGCCGCTTTCCACGCCCGTCAGTGCCTCGTTGAACGGCGGAAAAAGCCGTACTTCCGCAGCTTCGCCGCGTTCGCGGGCCTGCCGCAGATTTTTCGGGCAGTCGCTGCGTTCAGACCAGGGCGAGGCGATTCGGCCGATGAAGCGGAGGCCCGCATCCCATGGCCGCTCCTCGACCTCGGAGAAACGGCTCTCGCCGTCGCGTCTGTTGGTCGCCGTTTCACTCATCCTAAGCCTTTGTGTGTCCATGTCGTCGTTTGATTGCGAATGCGGATCGAGTGATCGAAATCCTCTCTTGCGATCTATTTTGAAATCACATAAACATATCTTTATGTCGATATGGGAGACCTCATACAGGAGACCTCAATGGCTTCGGCCCCGACTCTCGATTTCGAACGCATCGTCGATGTCCTCAAGGCATTGGCAGAGCCCACCAGGTTGCGACTCGCCATGGTGCTGAAGTCTTGCGACCTCACCGTGAGCGAATTGACGACCATTCTCGGCCAATCGCAACCGCGTATCTCCCGTCATCTTAAACTCATGTCGGAATGTGGCGTGTTGGAGCGATATCAGGAAGGGGCTTTCGCCTATTTTCGCGTCTCGGATCGGCATCCGGCCGGCATTCTCGCCCGCTCTCTGGAGACGGGGATCGAGGTAGACGACGCGGTTATTCGCAAGGACCGGGAGCGGCTGGAAGAAGTACGCGCCGAACGCGCGCGGCGCGCCACCGATTATTTCGCACGCAATGCCGAACACTGGGACAAGATCCGCGCGCTGCACGTGCCGGATGCGGAAATCGCAGCGGCGCTCGACCGGATTCTCGGCAAGCGCCGGATCGGCACGATGCTCGATATCGGCACCGGCACGGGCCGTATGATGCAGCTGCTCGCTGATCGTTGCGAGCGCATGCTCGGTGTCGATACTTCTCGCGAGATGATCTCCGCCGCACGCGCCAAGCTCGATGATGCGGAGGTCACCAACGCCCAGCTCCGTGTCGGAGATGCCTATAATCTGCCGGCGAATGGCGAGACCTACGATCTCGTGGTGCTCCATCAGGTGCTTCACTATCTCGACGAACCGATGCGCGCGGTGCGAGAGGCCTCGTCCGTGCTCGCACCCGGCGGCCGGCTGGTGATCGTCGATTTCGCGCCGCACGAGATGGAGTTCCTGCGCACCGAGCACGCCCATCTACGCCTCGGATTTCCCGAGGATAGCCTCAATGGCTTCATGCGTGAGGCCGGGCTCGAAACCCGCGCGATGGAGCATCTTCGCTCAGGCGCGGCTGAAACCGGCGGGCTCACTGTCACCATCTGCATCGGTCAGGACCGGCGCATGATCCTGGCGCCGGGCGACGAGATTCCGTCCATGGCCGTCGCCTGAACCCGATTTTCTCATTCGCAAAAGACAAACAGCCGGGCACCGGCGAAGAAACGGAGATTGAAACCCCATGTTGAAACCGCGTCCGACTTCGCAGCCGATTCGCGTTTCGTTCGAATTCTTCCCGCCGAAGACCGAGAAGATGGAGCAGACGCTGTGGCAATCGGTCGAACGGCTTGCTCCGCTCGCACCGGAATTCGTATCGGTCACCTATGGCGCCGGCGGCTCGACGCGTGAGCGCACGCACCAGACGATCGAGCGCATCCTGAAGGAGACCGACCTGACGCCGGCAGCGCATCTGACCTGTGTCGACGCCTCCAAGGAAGAGGTGAACGAGGTCGTGCGCCAGTATCGCCAGACGGGCGTCAAGCACTTTGTCGCGCTACGCGGCGACAGCCAGCTCGGCGTTGGCGAGGAATGGCAGGGCCGCGAGGACGGTTACCGCAATGGCGCCGAACTCACCGAAGGCATCAAGGCGATCGACGAGGATATCGAGGTCTCCGTCTCGGCCTATCCGGAGAAGCATCCGGAGAGCGCCGATCTGATGACCGATATCGATCTCCTGAAGCGCAAGGTCGATGCTGGCGCGACGCGCGCGATCACGCAGTTCTTCTTCGATAACGACATTTTCGAGCGTTATGTGGAGCGCGTGCGCAAGGCCGGCATCTATATTCCGATCGTGCCGGGCATCGCGCCGGTCCACAACTTCACGAAGATCGCAAGCTTTGCCGGCAAGGCCGGCGCCTCGATTCCGGACTGGGTCCAGGCGCGCTTCGAAGGGCTGGAAGACGATCCCCTTACCCACAGCCATGTGGCGGCGGCGTGCTGCGCCGAGCAGGTGCTCGACCTTTCCCATCGCGGCTTTTCGGATTTCCACTTCTACACGATGAACAAGGCCGATCTCGTCTATTCGATCTGCCACATCCTCGGACTTCGCGGCAATCAGGCTGAGGCGCCTGTTGCCCTTCAGGATGCCGCGGCTGCCTGAGGCTGCGAGCGGTAAAGACCTGCAGACGAAAAAGCCCCGGATCCACGGTAAGCATCCGGCGTAGGCCGCAGCGCAGCTACGCGGCTGCTCGATGCACTGGTAGAGGTGCTGGCGACCAGTTCCACGGCAGCAGCTCTTCGAGCCTGCTTTGCGGCATGTCGGCGATGCGA
>NZ_JBEHWS010000017.1:0-83225 GCF_040239565.1 Fulvimarina thalattae | reverse complement strand
GGCAAAAACGCAGACCGTAAATCGCAAGAACCATGGAAACGCGCCGCTTCAGAGCGGCCACGATCCCGAAACGACATTCAAGCCGCCTTCGTCCGGGGGAATCAAGGTTCTTCGAGGTGTCCAACTGATCGACAAGTCCGTCGCGGTGAGCGTCGCAATACCCGGTGCGGTGAACACGGCCATCACGCAGAATTCCAATGTCGATACGGGAAATCTGGGACGAAATTCGTCAGCCGCGAACCCGGCCTTGCCGCCGGCGAAAGCGGCATCCATCATCCTCGATGGCATGGAAGCCGGAAAGCTGGATATCCTCGTCGGCAAAGACGCTAAGCTGCTCAACCTACTCTGGCGGATCGCGCCCGCCTGGTCCATCGGCTTCGTGCAGCGGGAGATGGCCAAGATGTAGACTGCGGCCGGGACAACCGAAGCTCGCAGGGAATGCAGCATTTGGTGGAGTCGTACTGCTTAAGCTCAACTCCGAGCCGTTGAATCCCCGGGTTGTTGAACGTTAGGCCTCCTGTCGTCCTTTGCGATGAGGCGCCGAAGCGCGGTGGAATGTTGGTCGCTTCGACAGGAATGCTGCGGAGTAGCGCGCTTCGGCATAGAAAGCGGCTACTCGAAAAGGCATGCTTCTTCGGGCGTCGAGGTACCCGGTTCCGTATTCCGATAAGTGAGAAATGCGGCCAACGCTTCAGCGCGAGTGCTGGAGTATTTACCTTCGGTAGCAGATCGCAACCAATACTGTTGTGTTTCTGCAGAATGGTTGCAGCCACGCGCGCGCTCAAGTGCCGCCAAGCGTAACTCCGTCGTCGTGCGATCGATGTATTGCTCTCCTTCTACGTTTTCGTATCGGTCCATCAATTCAAGCAATTTGGCAGAAACCTCCGCGACATCATGGGAGTCCCTCGCTGCTTCGATGGTTTCGAGCATGTCTTTCAATAATTGCTTATGTACACAGCAAATTTCGAAAGTGGGATCAAAATCTTCTGCAAAGTAATCATAGCGCGTATCTAGGCGTAAATCATAGGCAGAGGCCTCATCGGCATCTTTCATTATTTCCTTGATTTTCTCGGTCAAGCGTCGTTCTGCAATTTCAGCGAGCTCAGGCGATGTTTTCTCCACCAGAACATCCCATACTGATATGTCTTTTATCGATTTACCTTCGATTTGCGATGTGACCACGATCTTGCGTGACGCACCGCGCAGAAAGATTTTTCGGGCAGCAGTCTTTTCGCCTGCTTTCCATTTCTTTAGCGCATAGGGGATGGCCACATCCATCAGCCCGTCATAGGCCCAGTCTGTCTCGAACGTATCTCCCTGCTTCTCTACCTTGGCGTTGACCAACGTGGCCAAATCTTCAAATTTAGAATTCCCTTCTTTTTCCGTGCCACAGGATAAGGCGATCAGCGCCTCTTGTTTGAGCGGTAAAAAGTCTGCTTCGTCGGTATATTGCTGCGTCGCGGCAATGCGATCATAGGCTGAAATCAGCGCATCCGATTGTTTCGTTTGTCCGTTTTGACAGAATACTTGTATCGCCCAGACAATCGAATCGAGACCGCGCATAGCCACCTGCTGGTCTGCTTGATCAGACATCAGGAAGTCCAGTGTTTCCTCCGTCTTTTCAAACAAGCCCCAATCCATTATACTAACGCTCTCGGTTTTGGCATATTCTTCAAAGAACCCTTGGTTTTCTTGCCAAAGCAGCCAGAGCTTATCGGCGGATTGTGTATTGTAGAGAGTTTCTGACACGGCCTTGGAGATAAAGTCGGACCATTCGACTCCATCAGGCCAATTGCCCTCCTCAACCGCCCTCAAGATGCCGGTATAATTGAAGGACTTATGTGCCTCGATCTGATTACGCTCATCTTCGTAGGCGTCCATAAAACTGCTATCGACGGGCACGTCCGCGAATTTGGCAAGGGCGTTATCGCGTTGCGATTTGCTCCAGTCGATAGACTCGTGGGCGAAGTCGCGCGCCGCATATGTCGGAGAGCTGTCGTCTATTGTGCGTTGGATGATTTCATGTATGTACAGGGCACGGATGCAATCGGTGTCTTCTATCTCGCAGGACGGTTCTACACCAAAGGCTGAGTCGAAAAATCCGGCTTGACTTGTGCTTAGAGAAAGCATCAGGTAAGAAAATACGGTAAAAATGAAAATTGCGTAACGCATATAAATTGTACCACCCAATTTAGTTTCAGGTACACTCATGTTTTGCGACATGATTGACTTCCCAAAGCTGCTTACTTTCTTGTGGACTTTATGTCCGCATCGTCTCGTCTTTCTGACGAAAGAGAGTGAAGAAGGATTTGACCTGCATGGCAGAGGTGCAGCGGGGTTGCTTGTTGGTGTACATGGAAAGCCTGGTACCAGCTAGCCGGCTTGAAACAAGCCCAGAGGTCATGGTTGTGAAATTGCGGCCAACGCAGCGAGCGTCCGGTTCATAGCCATTTAGCAAATTCGGACAGGTTGCAAACCACCCGACAGAGATATTCCCCTGCTTGATCAATCCGCCGCGTCGCGCTGTCTCATTTGAACCGGAGCCTATTTCAAACCGGATATTTTATGCCTGTCATTTCTGTCGAGACTCACCTCTGACGACGATGATGACATGGCTGATGGTTTCAGCATAATTGAGAGAGTCAGGTTGAAGCCGGTGCTCTATGATTGGCCCTGTTTTCCGATTAAGTCGGCGCTTTTTAATTTAAAATGGTTGTACCTCTGATCTGGAACCCTGGTTCTGTCTGCGCCTTTTTCGACCATCGACCTGATCAGTTACATCTCGAGAAATTCCAATGGCCAACACCCTTCTTGCGGCGCTCGTGTTTGCCGTAGTGGCGTTCCTCCCTCGCGCTTCTCACGCGACGGAGTATTGGATGACGCTTTACAGCGTTGACGCCACCAAGATAGCGAACGCTATCGGCTCGGGCGACAGAATGCTGGAGGCGAAGATGCTGGCTGACGACGCGGCGGTGGAGGAGAACGGGCTCACCGAGCGCTATAGCAAACCGGACCTCTGGAAGGATGCTGTCTCCGACCTGATCGCCGGCAAAGCCCGACCCAATGAAAGCGTCAACGGTTTCGCCATCGTACTGCTCTTGCGGGCAATGACCACTGAAGGAGACCGCCACGACCTTCTCTTTCCTTTTGCCGATCTTCAGGTTCCAGCGAACTATTTCGCTGCGCGAGGGGACACGAGCCTTGCCAACATGTTCGCAGCCCTTGCCGGCTCGGACAGCTTCGATGCCGCTCACCCGCTCGCAGTCACCGAGAAGCTTGGTCCTATGGGTTACCATGCCTATGCGACGGCCGTGTCACACGAGGATATTGCAACCCTTCTCGCGGAATGGAGCGCTATCGCTGCCGCACAGGAGGAGGTGACTGCTTTCGCCGATGGTGAAGAGAACGAAGCCGCAAAGGCTGGCGAGGCCACGATCCGCCGCGCTGCCGAAAAGTCTGTGAGAGAATTCTACGTAGAAAACCCTGACTACAAGATGGAAAGCGAAACGTTGGAGGAGGCGGTGGATCGGTCTGTCGACCAGGAGCTGGAAGACCCCTACCAGTGGATCGACCACATCGGGAACCTTGCCTATGAGTCAGAGGGGATCCGTGCCTTTCTCGAAAAGGCGGTCCGCGACGAGCGCGATATTGTTTTCGTCTACGGCAACTCATGAAGCAGGAATTGCTGCTGAGCGGAGGCAGAAAGACAGTTCCGGAAATCGCGGATTTCGGTTGTGGGCGTCACGCCACCTTAATTACTGCATGCAGATGGTCTTGGCGTTTCAAAGAGCGAACGGACCGCTTTGCACGCCTATCCTTCTGTTCCTGATCCACATCAAACCGGCGGATTGAGCGACGCGCTGTGGAGCGGAACGATCTCACACCGGGTAAGCCACGCCAGTCATCTCAGACGAAACGTCCCAGAGACGCTTGGCGAGATCCGGGTCTCGCGCGCGTTTAGCTGATTTTGCGAGGGTCGCCGGGCCTGCCGTTTCGCCGCGTTTGCTCGGGCCGACATAAGCTCCGCCGTCGAGCCTGGGCGAGGTGGCGGCTGCAAGGGTGGGCCAGGCGCCTTCGGCGGCGGTGTTGAGAAAGAACTGGCCGGGCAGCATCAGATAACGCGCCGGGCCGGGCAGGAACCGCATCAGATTGGTGGCCGCGACGCCCGGATGACAGGCGAGCGCGATTGCATCGGCTTTCGCGTCGCGCAGCCTGCGGTCGAGCTCGTACATGTGCAGAAGATTGGCGAGCTTGCTCATCTGGTAGCGCTTCAGCCGGTTATAGTCCTGTTCGGCGTTGAGATCGTCGAAATCGATCGCGCCGTTCCGGTGGGCGATCGAGCTGGTGATGACGATCCGCGAATAGGGGCGCTGAAGCAGCTGGTAGAGCAAGAGGCCGGTCAGGGCGAACGTTCCGAGGTGATTGACGCCGAACTGGAGCTCGAAGCCGTCCTTGGTGTGTTCCAGCGGCGGCACCATGACGCCGGCATTGTTGACGAGGACGTCAAGCCTTTCCTCCGCGTTTACCTGGGCGGCTGCTTCGCGGACGGAAGCGAGGTTTGCGAGATCAATTGGAATGAAACCGAGATCGGCATTCGGATTATCGAGGCGGATTTCGGCGACCGCCGACCGCGCCTTGGCTGCCGAGCGACACCCGAGAAGGACACGGGCGCCGTTGCTGGCGAGAACACGTGCGGTTTCGAGCCCGATACCGGAATTTGCGCCGGTGACGAAGAATGTCCGGCCAGATTGATCCCTGACGTCCTTGACGGTGAAGTTTCTGAGCACCGCAAACCTCCTCGTGTCGTTTCACTCGGTGCGATAGCTGACATTAATGCTGCGGTCGAGGCTTGCGGGGGAAGACTTGCCGTTAAGTCACGGCGATCTGAACCTCTTACCGCAGTCGAAGCTGGCGGACCGCTTCGCCCGAAACGAGGGCAACGGAGGCCGAGAGGTTCATGGAACGCGCGCCCGGCTGCATCGGGATCGTCAGCCGCGCGTCGGCGGCAGCATGGACCTCATCCGGCACGCCGGCGGTCTCCCGCCCGAACATCACGATGTCACCGTCGCGAAATTCGAAATCCCAGACGATTGCGTCGGCTTTCGTTGTCAGCAGAATCAGGCGACGGTTCTCGCCGATCCGCCAACGCTCGAAGGTATCGAAATCGACATGCTTGGTGAGATTGGCGAGCGAGAGATAATCCATGCCGGCGCGCTTCAGGGAGCGGTCTGACAGCTCGAAGCCGGTCGGTTCGATGATCTCGATTCGAAGGTCGAGGCAGGCCGCCGTGCGCATCACGGCGCCGGTGTTTCCCGCGATGTCGGGCTGATAAAGCGCGATCGAAATCGCCATGGTCTGTCTGCTCCCCGGTGGTACTTTACGCGATCAAAGGGTTGCGAGCGCCCGGTGTGATCGCGCCGATAATGGCCTATATCCGCCCTATCGACAGCGCGCGATGGTTGACGCGCAGAACGCTGCTGCGTTCACTTCAAGCTTCTCATATCCCGCATCGATCCGATGTGGCATCACACATTGGTTTCTCGATGTTCGCTCGTTTCGAACGGCTTCTCGATCCGTTCCCCGAATTGCCCGTTTCCGCGCCGCCGACCCATTCAGTCGGGGCTTTCATCTGGCATTTCGCCAGGCCGGCATGGCGTCTGTTGACGGCGCTCGTCATTCTCACCTTCACCTTTTCGGCGATCGAGGTTTCGCTGTTTGCCTTTCTTGGTGACCTGATCGACTGGTTCGCGGGCGCAGATCGTGAAACCTTCCTCGCCGACTACGGCTGGCAGTTGACGGGCCTCAGCCTCCTCATACTCCTCGTTCTGCCGGCGCTCATGCTGCTCGACGGGTTCGTGAGCTTCCAGGCGATCTTCGGCAATCTGCCGATGCGCTTCCGTTACACGATGCATCGCTGGTTGCTCGGCCATTCGGTCTCGTTCTTTCAGGACGAATTTGCAGGCAGGGTTTCCCAGAAGCTGATGCAGACCGCGCTCGCGGTGCGCGAGGTGATCGTCAAGTCGATAGACGTCTTCCTCTACATCATCGTCTACATGTCTGGCATTCTTGTCGTCGTTGGTTCTACCGACTGGCGCATGACGCTGCCCTTCGTCGGCTATGTCGCGCTTTACGTCGTGATGCTTGCTTATTTTATCCCGCGCCTCGACCGGGTCTCCCAGCGACAGGCCGATGCGCGGGCGGAGATGACGGGCCGCGTCGTCGACGCCTATGCCAATATCGAGGCGGTGAAGCTCTTCGCCCATACCCGGCGCGAGGCGGACTATGCCCGCCAGTCCATGCGCATCTTCCTCAACCCGGTCTACGACCAGTCGCGTCTGATCACACAGTTCATCTTCGTGCTGCAGTTCCTGAATTCGCTGCTGCTCTTCGGCGTCGGCGCAGTGGGCGTCGCCACGTGGACCGGCGGGCTCGTCACGGCCGGCGCAATTGCGGCCGCGATCGGCATCGTGCTGCGTGTCCAGGGCATGAGCCACTGGATCATGTGGGAGGTCTCGTCGCTCTTCGAAAATCTCGGCACGATCCGCGACGGCATGGAGACCTTCAAGCGGCCGCATCAGGTCGTCGACAGACGGGAGCCTGCGCCGCTCGAAGTGCGGCGCGGTGCGATCGACTTCGACAACGTCACCTTCCACTATGGCAAGGAAGGCGGCGTCCTCGACGACTTTTCGCTTCGAATCCGGCCGGGCGAAAAGGTCGGGCTCGTGGGGCGCTCCGGCGCCGGCAAGTCGACGATCCTGAACCTGCTTCTCCGTTTTCACGACGTGGAGAAGGGCCGCATCACCATCGACGGCCTCGATATTTCCGAAGCCGGGCAGGACCAGCTTCGCGAGCGGATCGGCATGGTGACGCAGGATACCTCGCTACTTCACCGTTCGATCCGCGAGAACATTTTCTACGGCAAGCCGGACGCGACCGAGGCGGAGGTACAGGCGGCTCTCAAGGCGGCCAAGGCCGCCGATTTCGTCGCTGACCTGATCGACCATAAGGGCCAGCGCGGGCTCGACGCCGAAGTGGGCGAGCGGGGCGTCAAATTGTCCGGCGGGCAGCGTCAGCGCATCGCGATCGCCCGCGTTATGCTGAAGGACGCGCCGATCCTGCTTCTCGACGAGGCGACGAGCGCGCTTGATTCCGAGGTCGAGGCCGCGATCTCGGACAATCTCTACCGGCTCATGGAGAACAAGACCGTTATCGCCGTCGCTCACCGCCTCTCGACCATCGCTGCGCTCGATCGGCTCATCGTTCTCGACGAAGGTAAGATCGTGGAGGAGGGAACACATAGTGAGCTGGTCGCGGCGGGCGGTCTCTACGCGCAGCTCTGGGAACGGCAGGCCGGCGGCTTCCTCCTTGGTGAGGAGCCGACGGACAACACGGATGCGAGGGCGGCCGAATGATGATGGACGGTTTCCTCAAGCGCTTCGAGAACGTCCTCGATCCTTTCGAGGACAAGGGCGAGGCGGAAGAGCACGCGCGGTTCAACCGCGTCGGCCATCTCGATCCGCTGCCGAACGACGCCAACCAGTTTATCTGGCACTTCGCCAAGCAGGCGAAGTGGCCGCTGATCGGTCTCCTCGTCTGCGGCGGCCTGACGGGGCTTGTCGAAGCCATCATGTTCACCGGGGTCGGCTGGCTGGTGGACGCGATGGACGGGACGTCTCCCGCCACGTTCCTCGCCGAGCATTTCTGGCTGATCGCCGGGCTTCTTTTTGTCACGCTGATTGGCCGTGCCCTGGTTCTCTTTGCGGCGTCCGTCCTCGAAGAGCAGATGATCGCGCCGAGCTTCTTCAACCGCATCCGGTGGCAGAGCTATCGGCGGATCATCGAGCAGAGCTACACCTTTTTCCAGAACGATTTCGCGGGCCGGCTCGCCCAGAAGGTGCAGCAGGCGGGGCAGGCGACGGGCGATTTCGTCACGACGATCCTCCAGACCTTCTGGTCCTTCATCACCTTCGTCGTGCTCACGATCTCGATCCTCGGCGCGATCGACTGGCGCATGTCGGTTGTGCTCGCGCTCTGGTCGCTCGGCTATGTCTGGATGATCCGCAATCTCCTGCCGCAGATCCGCATTCTCGGCCGCGAGCGGGCGAATGCGAACTCTGTCTGGACGGGCCGCGTGGTCGATAGCTTCACCAATATTCTCTCGGTGAAACTCTTCGATTCGACCCGCAAGGAAGACGCTTTCGTCAAGGACGGTTTCGCCAGATATGTCGAGGCAGTGCGCCGGCTCTGCCGCGCGCTGACGACGATCCGCACGGCGATCGCTATCCTCAACGGGCTGATGATGACCGGCGTCGGCTGGGTCGCGATCATCGGCTGGCAGGCGGGCTCGGTGACGACCGGCGGCGTCGCGGCTGCGCTCGGTCTCGTCCTTCGACTCAACCAGATGTCGGGCTGGATGATGTTCAATATCAACGGGCTCGTGAGGAATTACGGAACGATCCAGGATGCCGTCGCAACGATCAGCCCGCTTCCGAACCTCATCGACAAGCCGGACGCGCTGCCACTGAAGGTGGAGAAGGGCGCGGTTTCCTTCGAGAACATCACCTTCCACTATGGCAAGGGCGAAGGCGTGATCGAGAACTTTTCGCTCGATATCAAGCCGGGTGAGAAAGTGGGTCTCGTCGGGCGATCTGGGGCAGGCAAGACGACACTCGTGAACCTTCTCCTGCGGCTCTACGACGTGGAAGACGGTCGCGTCACCATCGACGGGCAGAACATCTCGGAGGTGACGCAGGCTTCGCTTCGTGCGGCAATCGGTGTCGTGACGCAGGATACGGCGCTGTTGCACCGGTCGATCCGTGAGAACATCGCCTATGGGCGGAGCGATGCCACCGACGAGGAGGTCTTCGAGGCGGCAACACGTGCCAATGCCTCAGGATTCATCCCGACGCTGCGCGATCCGAAGGGCAATGCCGGCTACAAGGCGACCGTCGGCGAGCGTGGGATCAAGCTCTCAGGAGGCCAGCGTCAGCGGATCGCGATCGCCCGCGTGCTCCTCAAGGATGCGCCGATCCTTCTGCTCGACGAGGCGACGAGCGCGCTCGATTCAGAGGTCGAAGCCGCGATCCAGGAAAACCTCAACCACATGATGGAGGGCAAGACGGTCATCGCCATCGCGCACCGTCTCTCGACGATCGCCTCCCTCGATCGCCTGATTGTCATCGATGAGGGCCGTATCGTCGAAGAAGGTCGCCATGCCGATCTTATCCGCCGCGGCGGGCTCTACGCACAGCTCTGGAACCGCCAGTCCGGCGGTTTTATCGGTGATCTCGATCGCGAGGCGGCCGAGTAACGCTCTTTGTGCTTGAGAGGCGATAGTCCGGATCGAACCGAACCACGGGGTGTCAGGCTGCGCTTGCGAGAAAGGCGGCTTCCGCCTGCTTGATCGCCAGCGGCGTGCCGACCGTCAGCCAGAGGCCGCTCAGGCGGACGCCGAAAATTCGCTCGGCTTCGATCGTGCTGTCGAAGATGCGGTTCAGCGAGAAGGGTTTGGCTTCGTACCCTTCGAAGAGCTCCGGCTTGAAGATGCCGGCACCCGCGTAGATGAAGGGCGACATGTCACGCTCTTCGCGGCGTGTCAGACGGCCAGCAGCGTTCATCACGAAATCGCCGCGCCCGTCATACCCGGTCGATTGGGCCATGTCGGCGATCAGCAGACTGACGTCCATCTGATCCGGGCGCCAGAGATCGGCGAGAACGTCGAGATTGGCGCGGTAGCTCTCGATCCAGAAGGTATCGGAGTTGAGGACGAAGAAGGGCTCCGATCCGAGATGAGGGAGGGCCTTCACGATGCCGCCGCCTGAATCAAGGAGGAGATCGCTTTCGTCGGATACGACGATCTCGATATCCTTGCGCTTGCGCAGGTGAGCGCGCATCAGATCCGGCAGATAGTGGACATTGACGACCACCTTCTCGATGCCGGCCCGCACGAGGGCGTCCAGGCCGTAATCGATCAGCGCCTTGCCGCGCACCTCGACGAGCGGTTTGGGAACGGTGGATGTGATCGGCCGCAGGCGCTTGCCGAGCCCGGCTGATAGCATCATCGCGGTCTTCGGCCGGGCGCCATTGTCGGCTTTGGCGTGTATGGGTGTCGTCGTTGCGTCGTTCATGCGCGTCTTGATGTCAGGTTGTTTCCGACGATGCCCCAATCGGCGTAAAGGGATTTGACGGCCGCCAGTGTTGGATGGTCGAGGGCCCGCCTGAGATAGCCGCGTACGTGCGGAATATGACGCCTGTATTGCGATTTTCCATCGCGCACCGAAAGACGCACGAAAATTCCGAGCACCTTGGTTGCGCGCTGGGCTGCCATTACCGCGTAATCGCGTTCGAAAATGAACGGCTTGAAGTCGGGATCGCTGCCGCGCCGCGCCGCGACATAGGCCGAAACGAGCGAGGCTTCGAGCTCCGGGGGCACGTTGACGCGGGCGTCCTGCGCCAGTGAAGCGACGTCATAGGCGGTGGGACCGATGACGGCGTCCTGAAAATCGATGAGGCCGATCCGCGCCGTCCCGATCGCGTCCGGTTGCCAGATGATGTTGGGCGAATGGAAATCGCGGAGGACGAGATTGTGCTCGGCATCGGCGATCTCATCGAACACCAGCGACCACGCTTCGTGGAAGCGATCCCTTTCGTCATCCGTCGGCTGGCGTCCGAGCGCATCCGGCACATACCAGTCGATCAGGAGGTCCGCTTCCGTCATCATCGCGTCGGCGTCGAAACGGTCGACATGGTGGATCTCGTCTGCCTCGATCACCAGATCGGGTTTCCACGCGACGGTATGCATCCGCGCCAGGCATTCAACGGCAGCGCGATAGCGCTCAGGGTCAGGCGTGTTGTCAGGCCGGAGGATCGTCTTCGTGCCGAGATTGCTGGTCAGTAGCAGGCCACAGGCGAGATCCTGCTCCATCACGCGCGGTGCGCAAAAACCGCCATCAACGAGTGCGCGCGCGACGGCGACAAAAGGCCGGACATCTTCGGCAAGATGAACGAGCCGGCTATAGGGCTGGCCGTCGCGGATCGGCGGACCGTCGGGCTGGCTGGGCGAATCCATCAAGACGAGAGACCCGCCTTCGACATCGACCGTCTCGTACCGGCGCGATGAGGCATCGCCCGTGTAGTGCTTTCGGCGATTGCAGGAGAGGCGGGACTTCGACAAGAAATCCCGGATTTCGAGGGTTCGTTCGATGCGCGCGATGGCATCGCCCGATGCCGCAATGGCCGCGCGGCGCCCGCCGTCTTCGCTGGCCTGGAGTTCGATGGCTATGTTGCAGCGCGCAAGAACCGCCTCGACCTTCTGAGGCCATTCGACAAGGACGGCGCCGGTCGCGAGCGCTTCGTCGACGCCAAGTTCCGCCATCTCGGACTCGTCAGCCAGACGGTAGAGATCGAAATGCGAAACTGGAAGACGGCCAGTATAGCTCTGGACAAGCGTGAAGGTGGGCGAGGGTACTTCCTGTTCATCATCGCCGGTGATGGCGCGTATGGCGGCGCGGGCGAGGGTCGTCTTGCCAGCGCCGAGATCGCCGAGCAGTGCGACAGCATCACCCTGCTTCAGAACAAGACTGATATCTTCGCCCAGGCGTTCGGTTGCCGCGGCATCGGGAAGTTCGATGACCTTGATCGTCTGAAGAGCGGTCATCGCCGTGTCATGTCCCCCGGTTACCATGGGAAGAGAGCCGTTTAGAGTGTCACCAGCTTCGTTAGGCGACACCATATGGTTCATTCTGCGGCATACCGATAGGTGGATGCTTTATGACCAGCAGGTTTGCCCGGTCCTGTTGCATCGCTGCCGACAGGTGGTTCCGGGTCCGGCTGGCTCTGCTTTGCCGGAAGTGTGCACACGACGCACGTTCCGCCGCCCTCAGGCGCCTCGACCCGGATGTCGCCGCCGTGGAGTTCGACAAGGCTTTTCACGATGGATAGCCCGAGGCCTGGCCCTGAAGACCGTCCGCCTTCGGCATTGGTCTCGAAACGCTCGAAGATGCGCTCGACCTGATCGGCCGCGATTCCCGGTCCACGATCCGTGACTGCGAAGCACACCTCCGCATCGTTCTCTGTCTTCCAGGCGGTGAGTTCGATCTCGGAGCCTTGCGGGGCGAAGTTCGTCGCATTGGAAAGGAGATTGTAGAGGATCTGCGTCAGCCGTGCGCCGTCGGCTTCGATGACGCCGCCGCTCTTGGTAAGGTCGACGTTCAGCTTCAGCTGGTTCTCGTGCAGACGCTCCTGAACGCCTTCGACGGCATTCTCCACACGCGTCGCGATGTCGACCGCCGAGACTTCCAGCTCCATGATGCCCGCGTCGATCGTCGCGAGGTCGAGAGTGTCGTTGACCATCGCAAGCAGCGAGCGCGTCGAGGAATTGATGTGCTCCAGATAGTCGGTCTGGCGCTCGTTGAGTGTGCCGAGTTCTGGTTCGGCGAGGAGCTGAGAGAAGCCGATCACGGTTGTCAGCGGCGAGCGGAGTTCGTAGCTCATGAAGGAGACGAAGTTGTATTTGATCCGGTTCGCTTCCTCGAGTGCTTCGTTTTTCTCGCGCAGCATGCGCTCGGCAGCGCGGGCGTCGGAGACGTCCGAGAAGGTCAGCATGGTTTGCGCGTTCGGCAGCGGGACTGCCTTGTAGGTCAGAATCATTCCGTTGGAGAGATGGATTTCGCCGCTTTCCGACTTGCGCCCGTTCTCGTCGATCGAGGTGACGAGGACCGCCAGTCTCTTCCAACCGGGTGCGCCGGTCGTTCCGTCCTCGATCCGGATGCGGGCGGTATCCCCGAAGGTCTGGATGCGGGGCTTGGACTTCAGGAACGTCTCATCGAGCTCGAACATCTCGCCGAAGATCGGATTGGAGAGCTGAAGCCGCCCGTCGCTTCCGAACACAGCCACGCCTTCGCCCAGATAGTCGAGCGTTTCGCGCTGAAGCTGGGCGACCGTCTTGATCTCCATCTCCAGCTTGAGCCGCTCGGTGATGTCCTCGAAGACGAAGGTCGCACCGCCCTGCGGGTGGGGTGTCGCGACGACGCGAAGGGTCCGCCCGTTTGACAGGTGCCACATGGTCTCGGTCGGATCCGTGGCGCTGTAGGCGGCAAGATCTTCCTTGCGCCTCTGGCTTGGGAAAGCTGTCTCTGTCGGAAGAACACCCCCATGACGCAGATGGTCGAGAAATGCGACGTGATCGGGATCGGACTGGAGGAAGGTGTCCGAAAGTTCGAAGAGGCTTTTGAATGCGGCATTGTAGTAGGCGAGCCGCGTGTCTGGGTCGAAGCGGGCAACGGCGGTGCCGAGCTTGTCGAGCGTCTCCGACTGGCTGTCGATCGTCTGACGTAATTCGCGGCGAATGTTCTCGGTTTCCGAAACATCGATCGCAAGGCCGGCGGTGCCGAGCTGACCGGCAAGTTCGGTGACGTCGAAGATGTGGCGGTCGGCATCGACCACCGTCGAGAGTTTGCCGGTGTAGAGCCCGTATTGAGAAACTGCGTCCGCCACTTCGCGCCGGTCGTTTTCGGCGAGAAATTCCGTGCTCTTTTCGACAACCTCTTCAGGCGATCCGCCATCGACGGATTTCGAGAAGGCCTGATTGACCCAGTAGAGCTTGCCGTCCCGATCGCGCAGCCAGGCCGGCAATGGAGCCGTGTCGAGCAGCGCCTGCATTGTGTCGATCGTGCCGAGGGCTTCCGACAGTTCGTTGCCGGCGCGTTTGAGCTTGGCTCTGAGACCCGCCGTATGGGTAAAGCGCACCAGTGCGAGCCCGCCATGGGTGCGACCTGTCACCTCGATCAGCTCGTTCGAGCGGGTATCCAGCGAGAGCGCGAACGGGGTGGCATCGGTGCGCAACTGCTCGATCGCGGCCGCGAGATTGCCGGCGCCTTCAGTCGGGAGCCATTCGGTGAAAGTCAGGAAACGTGCTGGCGATTTCGGCGAGCTGGCCTGTTTCGGCAGTTCGCCGAAGACCCTTGGTCTTTCGGAGCCGCGATAGACCAGAAGACGCTGATCGCTTGCGCCGAGAAGCGCCTGGAATTCGTTCGCTTCCTGCGTCCGGTCGGCAACCTCGGCGCGTAGGCGATCATTCTCGCGCGTCAGGGAAGCGCGATATTTCATCAGATAGACGGCACAGACCATCATGGTGCCGAGCGCCACCGCGATCAGGGCGAGCGCGGTAATCGGCGCGGAGTCTCGGATGAGGCCGGTTTGTGCGGAAGCCGGGGTCGCGATCTGCAGAATAAAAAGCGTGAAGAGGCAAAGTCCGAAACTGGACTTTCCGGAGGTCGCCGCCAGCTCTGAAGCAGTCCGCTTGGATATCAATTCGCTACCCGGAACAGTCCGAATCCATCCAGGCTTCCACGCGCTTCCGCGTGAAACCGATACCCCCTCGTTCATCGTCTGATCCCCGTTATCGCCGCATTCTCGAAATCGAATTAACCGTGCAACGCGATACACTCAGGGCGGTCCCGCCATCCATAACCGCCCCAATTTAAACACTATTAAACATCGCCCGAGTCTGCGCAACGCGTCCAAAAGAGGAACAAACGCAAAGAAAAAGCCGCCGAGGCGATTGACTTCGGCGGCTTTGATAATGTCGGTCAGTCGATCTGTTCGACTTAGTAGCGGTAATGCTCTGGCTTGTAAGGACCCTGCCGCTCGACGCCGATGTAGTCGGCCTGTGCCTGACTGAGCTCAGTCAAGTTTGCGCCAAGCTTGCCGAGATGCAGACGCGCAACTTTCTCATCGAGATGCTTCGGCAGGACGTAGACCTTGTTCTCGTACTGATCGGTGTTCTTGTAGAGTTCGATCTGCGCCAGAACCTGGTTCGTGAACGAGGCGGACATCACGAAGCTCGGATGGCCGGTGGCATTCCCGAGGTTGAGAAGACGGCCTTCCGACAGAAGGATCATCCGCTTCTCATCCGGGAAGGTGATCATGTCGACCTGCGGCTTGATGTTCGTCCACTTCTGGTTGCGCAACGCGCCAACCTGAATCTCGTTGTCGAAGTGACCGATATTGCCGACGATCGCCATGTCCTTGAACGATCGCATGTGATCGAGGGTGACGATATCCTTGTTGCCGGTCGTCGTGATGATAATGTCGGCGTTCGGGCCAGCATCCTCGAGCGTGACGACCTCGAACCCGTCCATCGCGGCCTGAAGCGCGCAGATCGGATCGACTTCGGTCACCTTGACGCGCGCGCCAGCACCGTGGAGCGACTGGGCGGCACCCTTGCCGACATCGCCATATCCGCAGACGACCGCGACCTTGCCGGCCATCATCACGTCCGTGCCGCGACGGATGCCGTCGACGAGGCTTTCCTTACAGCCATACTTGTTGTCGAACTTCGACTTGGTGACCGAGTCGTTGACGTTGATCGCCGGGAAGGGGAGGCGGCCCTTCTTCTGCAGCTGATAGAGACGATTGACGCCCGTCGTCGTTTCCTCGCTGACGCCCTTGATCGCGTCGCGCTGCTTCTTGAAGAAGCCCGGCGTCTCAGCCATGCGCTTCTTGATCTGCGCGAAGAGAACTTCCTCTTCCTCGGACTCCGGATTGGAAAGAACGTCCTCACCGGCTTCTGCACGCGCACCGACGAGGATGTACATCGTGGCATCGCCACCATCATCGAGGATCATGTTGGACGGCTGACCATCCGGCCACTGGAAGATCTGGTCCGTGTAGGCCCAGTAGTCCTTCAGGCTCTCGCCCTTGATGGCGAAGACCGGCGTGCCGCCTTCGGCAATCGCAGCCGCGGCGTGGTCCTGGGTCGAGAAGATGTTGCAGGAGGCCCAGCGCAGTTCGGCGCCGAGTTCCTTCAGGGTCTCGATCAGAACCGCGGTCTGGATCGTCATATGCAGCGAACCGGTAATGCGCGCGCCCTTGAGCGGCTTGTCGGCGCCGAATTCCTCACGGCAGGCCATAAGGCCGGGCATCTCGGTTTCCGCGATATCGATTTCCTTGCGGCCGTAGTCCGCGAGCGAAATATCGGCAATCGCATAATCGTTCTGGGTGTCCATACGGTTGTCCATATCAATCCCTTGTTCGGTCAAAATGGGTTCGCGACGCTTTGAGATCACGACGCGTTGGATGACCGTTTAGCAGCTGAGGCTCATAACCTCAAGCGGATATAAAGAAATGTTTATGTGTTGATGTCGGCGATTTGTGATGTCTCTGACGGATAGAGGACATGCGGCCGCCGATGTATCGCCCGAAGAATTGCACGCCGAAGCCGCATCGTGGCGCCGTGGAGTTTCAAAACAGGAAAGGAAGGCGTCACTTGGACGGGAAAAAGCGGATCAAAACGCCGCTGGCACGCTCGGGCGATGGCGTGACTATCGATTATGGTCAGGAGATCGGCTTCGAAATCAGTAATCTTCGCCAAATCGATCGTTGACGAGGTCCGTCAGCGCCGCGACCACCGCGCCGGCTTCCGGCCCGGTCGCATAGACATGGATGTCTGAGCCTTTCGTCGCAGCCAGCATCATGAGGCCCATGATAGAAAGTCCGCCGACCGACATGCCATCCCGTTTGACGGTGACTTCCGCGTCGAACTGATCGACCGTCTGAACGAAGCGGGCGGAGGCGCGGGCATGGAGACCTCTGCGATTGCAGATGGTCAAAACCCGCTCGGTCTTGTTACCGCTGCCCGGTGGATCTGCCGCAACCACGACCGATTGTCCGATTTCATCTTCCTCTCGTTGGATGCGTCTCATATCACTATGTCCCGCTCAGCACACGACTTGCGACGTTGATATATTTTCGGCCCGCTTCCTGCGCATCGACCAGGGCCTCTTCGATCGGCTTTTCGACACGCACGCTCGCCAGCTTGATCAGCATTGGCAGATTGACGCCGGCAAGAACATCGACACGGCTTCCGTCCATCACGGAGATTGCGAGGTTCGAAGGCGTGCCACCGAACATGTCGGTGAGAATGATGACGCCCTTGCCCCGCTCCGCCCTGCCGACCGCAGCGATGATGTCGGTCCGGCGCTGTTCCATATCGTCTTCCGGGCCGATCGAAATCGACTCGAACGCTTCCTGCGGCCCGACGACATGTTCGAGCGCATTCCGAAATTCCTCGGCCAAACGGCCGTGGGTCACGAGGACGAGGCCAATCATTTCGGCCTAAAATCCTTAAACCGTATCCCCATAGTCGCCCTCCCGGTATTCACTCGAGATATTGGCCGTTCGACAGTGGCCGGTCTCGTACTTTAACGCGTCTGGCTGGTGCGAGCTTCGCTTCCAACGGTAACGTCCACCGTTATGATTGCGAATGCAAGGCGACTTTCAGCCCGTCCGCAAGTAAACAGCTTTCAGCAGCGTTAAAACCACATCGGCTGAGAACGCAGCGTCTCGTCTTGGCATCTCGATACGCTTAACAGGCCGACCAAGGATCATGTCGGTCTGGTCGCCTTCGTCCGGCATGCGCCTGCGTCCCTCTGACGCGATCAGGTCGATGATCAGCGAAAGCTGCGCGGACTCGGCAGTCTCTTCGGGGACGATGCCGACGCCGGCAATTTCCACGAGCCCCTTGATGGACCGGGGCGCGACCATGACAATCGCTTCGTCAGTGCGTTCGAGATCGACGCGGTCGTCGGCAATCAGATAGGCGTTTTGCGAGATCGAACCGGCCCGCCTGAGAAGAGAAATGCACAGGCTAGTCTTGCCGCTTTGGGCCGGGCCGCGAATGAGTATGCCGGCCGTTCCGACGATGAGCGCTGTGCCGTGAACGTTCTCGCGCATGGCTGGGAACTCAGTTTCCGGCGGGCAGCGAGACGATGAACCGCGCGCCCTTGACGGTCTGGTTCTCGATTACGTTTTCCGCGCGGATCGTGCCGCCGTGAGCCTCGACGATCTGCCGACTGATCGACAGGCCGAGCCCGGAATTCTGCCCGAAGGCCTCGGCGTCCGGCCGATCGGTGTAAAAGCGCTCGAAGATGCGATCGACGTCTTCGGCCTGGATACCGGGACCATTGTCTTCGACGGTCACCACGAGCCGGTTGCTGCGGCGGCGCACATTGATCTCGATGCGGCCACCATCACCCGGAACGAAGGAGCGCGCGTTCTCGATGAGATTGGTGAAGACCTGGCTGAGCCGCAGATCGTGGCCGACGACTTCAGTCCCACCCTTCATATTCGCCGGAACGGGCTGAATCTTGAGTTCGATCTTCGTCTTGCGGTCGGGTTGGACGCGCCCGCGCACACCCTGGACGACATTGTCGAGAAGCTTGGCGATATCGACCGTGTGCGCTTCCTGCCGTGCGAGTTCGGCATCGAGGCGCGATGCGTCAGAAATGTCGGTGATCAGCCTGTCGAGACGGCGGACATCGTGCTGGATGATCTCCAGGAGGCGTTCTCGGTTCGTCTCGTTCTTGGCAAGCGGCAGGGTTTCTACGGCGCTGCGAAGAGAGGTGAGGGGGTTCTTGAGTTCGTGGCTCACATCGGCCGCGAAGGACTCGATCGCGTCAATACGCGCGTAAAGCGCGCGCGTCATGTCTTTAAGTGCCACGGCTAGATTGCCGACTTCGTCGGCTCGATCGCCGAAATCCGGAATCTCGGCCCTGACGTTGACGCCGCGCCGGACACGGACCGCTGCCGCCGAGAGCTTGCGCAGCGGTGTTGCAATCGTCGAAGCAAGCAGGATCGAAAGAGCGATCGTGACGAGAGCCGCGACCGCGAAGGTGCGGACGATTGCCGTCCTCTCAGCCTGGACGATCTTGTCGATGTCGCCGCCCTGGGTCGAGAGCAGAAGAACGCCCAGCACGGCCCGGAAACGCTGGATTGGCACCGCGACCGAGACGATCAGTTCGCCGTTCTCCGTTGCGCGCACGACGGTGGCCGGCCCGCCCGTGAGGGCGTTGACCACTTCGGGATAGGTGGTGCCGGAGCCACCCGGCGTCTCCTGATAGGTCGGCAGCTTGCTGCCGGAAAACAGACGCTCGAACCAACCCACCGCGTTGTCGACAAAGGTGCTTTCCTCCTGCTCGATCGGCGGCAGTTCGTAACGGAGGACCTGTCCCTGCGCGTAGAGATGGCGCGTATCGAGGATAAGATTGCTGTCGCGATCATAAAGACGAGCGCGCGTCCGGGTCGGAGAGATCAGCCGTCCGAGAAGTGGTGCGACCCGCTCCGGTTCGATCGGAAAATCGAGGCTCTCAGCGCCACTGGACGAGGGCGTCAGGGTATCTCCGGCCTGAAGCTCGAGCAGTCTTTCGGGATCAAGCGTGATCGAATTGGTGTCGACAGTGGCGGAAGACGCGATGGCGGCCGCCATGATCTCGCCCTGGGTGAGAAGGCTCTCGACGCGGGCATCGATCAGACCGGCGCGGAACTGGTTGAGGTAGAGGATACCCGAAACGAGGACGATCAGGGCGACGAGATTGAGGAAGACGATACGGCGGGTGAGCGACGAGAAGATCGTATGCGAAAGCAGCCACCTCGAGCGGAACAGCATTCGCCGAACGAAGGGGAATCGCCGCAAGCGCCTGCGCCGCGAGCGCTCCCGCTTCCGCGTTTCTTCATCATCAGTCGCGTCAGAGGCCGATGCCATCAGTGCCGCGCAAACTCCGCGTTTCGTGTCCTACGTTAACCTCTCGCATGTTCGCGGCGGAAGTTTGCGTCAAATCCTGTCTTCGGCTGCAAAAACATGTGGATGAGCCTCGCCTAGAGGCCATCTCGGAGTCACATCTCGCGAAAGCGGTAACCGACGCCATAGAGCGTTTCGATCATGTCGAATTCGTCGTCGATCGCCTTGAACTTCTTGCGAAGCCGCTTGATGTGGCTGTCGATCGTGCGGTCGTCGACATAGACCTGCTCGTCGTAGGCCGCGTCCATCAAGGCATCGCGAGATTTCACGACGCCCGGACGCTGGGCCAGCGATTGCAAGATGAGGAACTCTGTGACCGTCAGTGTGACCGGCTTGCTCTTCCAGGTGCAGGTGTGCCGTTCCTGATCCATAACGAGCTGACCGCGTTCGAGCGACGTCTCCGGATTTGTGACGTTTCCAGGTCGTACTGGGCTCGCCTCGCGGGCCGCGCCGCGCCTCAGGATGGCCTTGACCCGCTCGACGAGCAGGCGCTGGGAGAAGGGTTTCCGGATATAATCGTCGGCGCCCATCTTGAGGCCGAACAATTCGTCGATCTCTTCATCCTTGGAGGTCAGGAAGATGACCGGAATATCGGATTTCTGGCGCAGTCGGCGCAGGAGTTCCATCCCGTCCATGCGCGGCATCTTGATGTCGAAGATCGCAAGATGGGGTGGGCTCGCCTGAAGGCCGTCGAGGGCTGAAAGACCGTCGGTGTAGGTCTCGACCTTATATCCCTCGTTTTCGAGCGCGATCGACACGGACGTCAATATGTTGCGGTCGTCATCGACGAGGGCGATGGTCGGCATCGGGTTCTGTCTCCTCTCACTGGCTCTCCGATCTCAATCCCGCAGGTCGAGATGCGTTGCATATTCGACCGCGCGAACGGCGCCATGGCTGTCGGTCCCGATCAAGGTGCGGTTTCTCGTGTCCGCTTTCAACGCAGCTAAGTGTGGCAACGACCTTTGATTTCAATGATGGAGTAGCACCGAGGGACGGTAATACAAGCCCATCGGTCGATTGCGCCACTATAGCCTTGATTACCAACGACCTTCCAAGGTGCGCCAGAACTCGCATCGCGGCGGATAGCACGGCTCGCGCATTTCAAGCCGCACGCGAGTCGCGGTCCACGTGCACGTCATTAAAAGGCGAAAAGGCGGCGCTTCCGGTCTGGAAACGCCGCCTTTTGGCTTGAACCAACAAATCGGAATTTCATTTCAAGCGGCTTCATGCCGCCTCAAAGGCTTACGGATCCCCACGTCCATAGAGCTCACGAAACGAAATTAGGCTGACAGCTGCAATTGTCCCCGGATCTCTCGCAGATGCAGCGAAGCCGATCGTCGTTAGAGAATGTCGATGCTGACGTTGGCGGTGCCGGAGTTCAGCATGCCGATCTTCGCGGCTGCGCCGCGGGAGAGGTCGATGACGCGGCCGCCGATATAGGGACCACGATCGTTGATGCGAACGACGACGGACTTGCCGTTGTTGCGGTTGGTGACCTTCACCTTGGTGCCGAACGGCAGCGTCTTGTGAGCTGCGGTCATGGCGTTCATGTTGAACTTTTCGCCGTTGGCGGTGGTGCGGCCGTGGAAGCGTTTGCCATAGTAGGAAGCGTGGCCACCCGCGGAAGCAGCGGCTGCAGTTTCTGTCATCACGACGGTCGATCCGGCAGAAGCGAAAGCCAGAACGGCTGCGGCAAGAACGGTCTTAGCGGTGATTTTCATGCGTATTCTCATTCATTCCAAGCGCTCAGTCCGTCATGGACATACGCGCTACCCCAATTTGTTGCGGCGGCTGAGCCCCAGCCCTCGTTGCCGCCGACGAAGGAGCGTATCGCTAACCTTCTTGACGGAAACGTGATCGCTTTGCGTCATGGTAAAGGTGATTTTGTGCAACGCGGGAACTTTTTGGAACTGCTTGCAACTCCTTGAAATTGCAAGTTTCAGCTCGCTCGTAGAGCGCGTTTTTCGGCTCCGATGACGGTTGCCAAGCGGCCCCATCTCTTGCTGAAACCGGTTAAGACTCAAGCTTCCTGTGAGATCACGAGGGACAAGCTTTTCGGATCGAGAGGGGTGCGGCAATGACCTGCGACGACTGGAAACCAGCCAGCTGCCTGAGCGCGCTCATACGAAGCGCGGCGGGGTCGAACCGGTGACGCGGTCTCTCCTCTCACGTCTCACAGAAATTCCGCAGCCATGGAGCGGAACTGCGCTGGAAGCCGAACTGAGTGCAGCGGCGCAGGAATGCGGGTTCACCCACGCGGCGGCCTTGAGCCTGCCCTCGACAGACGAGCGGGGCATGCAGACCCGTTATCTCATGGGCAACTGGTCGCCCGCCTTTCAGCGGGCATACGAGGCGACCGAGCTGCACCGGCATAAAGTCGTCATCGCAACGCTTACGACCGACCCGATGCCTTTCGAATGGGACATCGACACGCTGTATGGCATTTCCGATCGCGAGCCTTCCAAGGGTGCGCGGCTCGTTTCGAAGGCGGGATGGTCGGAAGGTGTCCTTCTTCCCGTCCATGGCATGACAGCCTTCTGCGGGGCATTGAGCCTCGCTGGCCCCGGCACTCTTCCAGGTCGGGCGGTAATCGACGAACTTCATTCATTCGCTTTCGTCTTTTTTGGCATGCTGGCTGCCGTCCGCTTCGAGGAAAACCGCAGGAACAATCCGCTGACGCCGCGGGAGCGGGATTCTCTCCGGCTCGCAATGCTTGGCAAGACGTCCTCGGAGATCGGGATCGTCCTCGGTCTCTCCGAATATACGATCTCGCAATATCTCACCTCCGCCCAACGCAAGCTCGAGGCATCGAACCGGACCCATGCCGTCGCGATGGCCGCGCAACTCGGATATCTCTCGTGAGTGGATTGCCCGAAGGCGTTCGGCATATCTCCGGCTTCCTCTCCCGCAGGGAACAGGAGGACCTCCTTGAAGACGTCCGGGCCGTGGTGAGGGGCGCTCCGCTTTTTCAGCCGGTCATGCCGCGCTCGGGCAAGCCGCTTTCGGTACAGATGACGAATTGCGGCGAACTCGGCTGGGTCGCCGACAGGGGAGGCTATCGCTATCAGGCCCGCCACCCGGAGACCGATGCACAATGGCCGGCAATTCCAGAGAGGCTTCTGTCTTTATGGAACGAGGTCAGCTGTTACGACGCGCCGCCGGAAGCCTGTCTCGTCAATTTCTATACCGCAAGCGCAAAGATGGGCCTTCACCAGGATCGGGACGAGGAGGATTTCAGCGCACCGGTCGTCTCGGTCTCCCTTGGCGATGACTGCCTGTTCCGTGTCGGCGAGAAGGCACGTGGCGGACCGACGACCTCGGTGAAACTGCACTCCGGCGATGTCGTGGTCCTCGGAGGGGAGGGGCGTCTCAGCTATCACGGCGTGGACCGCATCTATCCGGCGACCTCGACGCTCCTCAAGAATGGCGGCCGGATCAACCTGACACTGCGGCGGGTCACGAAACCCCGCTAAGCCGGTGGCCAGCAGGGGATGCGGCGGGCGCGTTCCATTGATTTCATTGAATGAATCGGTTCCATTTCGGAACGATGACGCTTTCGATCGGTTGTCTCTTCAATCGAACCCGAGGGCTCTGCCGCCCATCTCGCGATTGAGCGAGCCCTTCGGATAATCGAAACTGATAAAGGGAGAAACTTCATGAAAACTCTTATGACGACCACCGCCGGCATTCTCGTTGCGATGGGAACGGCCGCGTCCGCCCAGTCAATCGAAGTGAACGGCGCCGTCGCGCAGGGCAGCAATGTGACCCTGCCTTCCGTCACAGCGACCAGTAACGGTTATGTCGTCATTCATCAGGTGCAGGACGGCCAGCCTGTCGTGCCGCAGTCGATCGGCCATACTGCTGTAGCAGCGGGCGAAAACGCCGATGTCAGTGTTGCCACCGACATGGCACTGGAGCCGGGCATGAGCTACGCGGCCATGCTCCACGATGAGACCAACGAGAACGACACCTATGAATTCGGCGAGGGTTCGACCGAGGTCGATACGCCCACGATGGCGAACGGGGCACCGGTGGTGAAGGTCTTCCGCGTCGGCACACCGGAGGGCGCAGCCCCCGAGGGCGAGATGAGCTCCGAGAACACGGAGGCGGACAGCACCATGGAGGCCGGTGACGGCGAGATGATGGAAGGCGACGCTCCGATGGGTGAATCCGGCGTGACGGCTCAGTAGGGAGCAACTCCATTGATCCGAGAAAAGCGGTCCTTCGAGGCCGCTTTTTTCATGGGCGGAAAGGCGCTTGGATGGAACCTCAGGGTGGCCTTGAGCACCTCGGGACGGTACTCCTGCGCGAGACATCCGATCGATAAAGTCCGGATTCGACCGAAAACTTGCGAGGCGAAATTCAGATGCAGACCATTCTCGTGACGGGCGCCGGAAGCGGCATCGGCAAGGCATGTGCACGCGCATTCCTGGAAAACGGCTGGCGCGTCGCCCTCGTCGGCCGCCGTGAAGAGCCGTTGCAGGAAACGGCGAAAGGATATGACGAGACGGCTCTCGTACTGCCCTGCGATGTCTCCGATCCGGAAGCGGTCGAGGCGGCATTCGTCAAAATCGCGGATACTTTCGGCCGACTTGACGTGCTCTTCAACAATGCGGGCGTCAATGCGCCCGGCGCGCCGATCGACGAGATCTCCGTCGAGGACTGGATGAAGGTGTCCTCGATCAACATCACCGGCATGTTTCTCTGCGCCCGTGCCGCCTTCGCGCTGATGCGCCGGCAGGAACCGCAGGGTGGACGCATCATCAACAACGGGTCGATCTCGGCGCATGTGCCGCGGCCGGGCTCGGTACCCTACACAATGTCCAAGCATGCCGTGACCGGGTTGACCAAGACGCTGAGCCTCGACGGGCGGAAGTTCGATATCGCCTGTAGCCAGATCGATATCGGCAATGCCTTGACCGAAATGGCCCAGAAGATGACGGAAGGCGTGCCCCAGGCGGATGGTTCTATCGCCGCGGAGGCCGTGATGGATGTTTCCCACGTCGCCAACGCAGTGCTGCACATGGCAAGCCTGCCGCTCGAAGCGAATGTTCAGTTCATGACGGTGATGGCGACGAAGATGCCCTTCGTCGGTCGCGGCTAACCGCTTTGCCGGGGTCCGATCAGCGGAAGAGCCGGTGGAGCGCATCCTCGCTGAGAACGCTCGTGAACTCCACCGCAAAACCGTCTTCCAGATAGCGGATGATACGGCCCGGCATGGCGCCGAGCGTGATCGAAGTGCCGATGACCGGTCGAACCTTCGACTGGAGCGCCGCGCCGGAAAGCGAAAGGTCGATGATCTTGACCTTGTAGCGCCGTCCATCGTCGAGGACGATGTCGCGGAACGGGTTTTCCGGCTGGATACGCTCGTGCCGGCGATCTTCGGGCAGGTTGAGAAGTTGGCGGTTTGTGAGCCAGGTCAGCTTGGCCGCGAGCTTCTCCCGTCGGCGCTCGGAGGCCAGCGTCTTGAGCGAGAATCCACCCGCGAAGACCCCTGCGACCTCGCCTTCGAGACGCCCGACATGATCGGCATAGACGATGATGCGTTCGCGCATTTCGGGCGCGACGGGCGCAATCACCTGCGCCGCACCGGGTGACATCTCGTCGATGCGGCACGGATATTCCGAACTGTCGGAGCGCATGAACCGGCCGAGGATATCGACCGAGACTGCGGCGAACTCGCCTTCCGAACTTGAAATATCGAACGCCATACCGGCCGTCTCCCGTTATCTGGCGCGAAGAGCGGATTTCACGCGAGAAGACAGTCTCGGATGGGATGGTTAACAAGTGATGGAACGAAGCGGAAAATCGGGTGCCTTTTCTCGGTATTGATCCGGTTTCGTCAGCCAGCGTTAGCGAGCGGTAAGGTCAGTTATGGATTGGCGCTCTCAGCTTGTAGGCGCCGTCCACCGGGCCATCGAACATTTCGCCGATCTGCGGATGGCGCACCGGTTGGCCGGTTTCGTCGGGCACCAGATTCTGCTCCGAACAATAGGCGACGTATTCCGTCTCCGCGTTCTCCGCAAACAGATGATAGAACGGCTGATCCTTGCGCGGCCGAACTTCTTCGGGAATGGATTCGTACCATTCCTCGGTATTGTCGAAGACTGGATCCACGTCGAAGATGACGCCGCGGAAGGGATAGACCCTGTGCTTGACGATCTGGCCGATAAAAAAGCGCGCGGTTTGCATCGAGAACTCAACTCCGTTACTTCGCCCGCAATAGACAAGTTCATGGCCCGCGCGCAAGAACCGAACGTATTTCGGCGGTGTGACGGTCCGACCCTCCCGACCGGACATCCTGCCGTCCATGCTCGAAATCTTCGGCCTGATCGCGCCGTTCTTCGGTCTCATCGCCCTCGGCTTTGTCACGGGACGACTGGTTGATCATCCGGTATCGGGGCTCGCCTGGCTGAACGTCTTCGTCATTTATCTTGCGCTGCCTGTGCTCTTCTTTCAGCTGCTGTCGAAAACGCCTGTGGAAGAGCTGACGCGGGTCGGATTTATCGCGGCGACGACCGCTGGCACCTTCATCGCCTTTGCGGGAACGCTCGCGCTCGGCCTCTGGAAGACGCGTGGCGATCTCGCGGCCTCGACCATTCAGGGCTTTGCGGGCGCCTATGGCAATATTGGCTACATGGGGCCGGGGCTCGCGCTGGCTGCCTTTGGCAGCGGTGCGGCAGTGCCCGTCGCGCTGATCTTCTGCTTCGACAATATCCTGCATTTCACGATGGCGCCGCTCTTGATGGCGCTTGCAGCGGGCCGGGGCGCCACGTTCGGAAAGCTCGCGGGCGAAGCGCTACGGCGCATCTTCACCCATCCCTTCATTATCGCGACGATCTTCGGTATCGGCGCCGCGATCATCGGCTTCGAGCCGCCTGAGCCCGCAGAACGCTTTCTCAATCTCCTCGCCGATGCCGCCGCCCCTTGCGCGCTGTTTGCCATGGGCGTGACGCTGGCGCTTCGGCGGCTAAAGCGCGTACCCGTCGAGCTTGCCTGGCTGGTGCCGATCAAGCTTGTCGTTCACCCGCTCATCATCTGGCTGCTGCTTGGCTTCGTGCCGGGCGTTGACCCTGTCTGGGTGCATACGGCCATGCTGATGGCATCGCTGCCCGCAGCTACGAACGTCTTCGTTCTTGCCCAACAGTACGATGTCTGGACCGAGCGCGCCTCGGCCACCGTGCTAGTCTCGACCGCGTTCTCGGTGCTGAGCGTGGCCCTGTTTCTATATCTCATCACCGAAGGACTGCTGCCGACGAGCCCATTCCTTTAAAGGCCTCGGAAGTCCGAAGAATCCTGCACCCGGCGAAACGCCCTCGCGCATGGCGAAGCGTCGTAGCGGGGAGGATGCTGCCATCGCCGTCAGGCCGGCCGAGCGGCCAACTTGAATTGGCAGGAAATCCGTGAGCAGCGAGCGATTGAGCGCATCGACACCGGCCGTGCGGCTGGAAACATCGCCGCGGCGCCTGGCCTCGAAGCGCAGCAGCGTCGAGCGCCGGCCGGGATCGTCGCGGCTTTCCTCGAGGCAATCGAGAAGAACGCTGCAGTCGCGCAGGCCAAGATTGAGCCCCTGGGCTCCGATCGGCGGAAAGACATGGGCTGCTTCGCCGACAAGGGCGAGGCGTTCGTCTGTCAGGCGATCCACAGTCGCGCTGGAGAGCGGGAAGGCGCTGATCTCGCTTTCTATCGTGACCTTGCCAAGGATCGAATGCATCTTTTCTTCGATGACGCGCTCGAGCTTCTCGGGTTTCAGGTCGACATAGAGTTCGGCAAGGTCCGGTTTCTCGACCCAGACGATCGCGGAATTCTTGCCCGGCATCGGTACCTGTGTGAACGGTCCGGTGCGGGTGTGAAATTCCGTCGAGACCGAATTGTGCGGGACGGCGTGGGAGATGTTGAGAACCAGCGCCGTCTGCGGATAGCGCCAGCTGCGCGTCTTGATGCCCGCCGCCTCGCGCATTGCCGATTTCCGTCCATCGGCCGCAATGACAAGGCCGACTCCGATTGCCGAACCGTCGGAAAGGCGAACCGTGGCACCATCGCGATCCGCTTCGAAGCCGACCGCACTCGCGTCCCGTCGTTCGAGATTTCTCTCGTCTTCGGCGGCCTTGTCCAGAATCTCCGCCAGATCGCGGTTCATGATGTTGTAGCCGAAGGCCGGCAGATCGATTTCCGTTGCCCGAAACTCGACATTGGGCGCGCGAAAGAGCCGGCCGGTGTCGTCGATGAGCCGCATCACGGCGAGCGGCTCGGACTTTTCGCCCACGGCTGATTCGAGGCCGATCCGTTCGAGAAACGCCATCGACGAGCCGATCAGCGCGGTCGTGCGTGTATCGGGCTTGCCGGACGGGGCGATCAGGATCGTGTCGAAGCCGGATTGGGCGAGGGCGATCGCCATGGCGGTTCCGGCCAGTCCGCCGCCGACGACTGCGATATCGCGCTTTTCCATGGCTTGCCTTTGCCTCCAACGTTTCTGGTCTATGCCTCAGTTGAAAGGCAGGACCGAAAATTCGTTCCTCAACCCCGCGAATTACAGGCGAATGCTGCTATGTCCATAAGCGAGATCATGCTTCATGCAGCGACAGATTGCAGCGCTTGAGACCAAGATAAAGGTACCTTCGACGTCATGTCCTTCGATTTGAGCCGGTTTGCGCAATGGCGAGCCTTCCTCGTCCACATCCTCACGGCGACAGGGGCCTTTTTTGCGTTCCTGTCCCTGATTGCGGCGGGCGAGGGCCGATTCGTCGATGCCTTCCTCTGGCTCGGCGTCGGGCTCTTCGTCGACGGCATCGACGGGCCGATCGCGCGCAAGTTCGAGATCAAGCGACGGCTTCCGAACTGGTCGGGCGACATGCTCGATTCGGTGATCGACTATTCCACCTTCAGCCTCATCCCTGCCGTCGCGCTTTATCATTCCGGTATCATCGGCAGACCGCTTTCTTTCGTTGCTGCGGCGCTGATCGTCATCACCAGCGCGATCTATTACGCCGATCTGCGCATGAAGACGAAGGACAACTTCTTCCGTGGCTTTCCGGTGTGCTGGAACATGCTGGTCTTCACGCTCTTTGCGATACATCCGAACGAGCTGACGGCCTTTCTCTTCGTGGCGCTCTGTGCCGTCGCCACCTTCATGCCGATCAAGTTCCTACATCCGGTGCGCGTTCAGCGCTGGCGGGTGCTCAACCTCACTGTGTTCGCGGTCTGGTCGGTTCTCGGTATCGTCGCGCTGATCCAGGGGCTGGAGCCTTCTTTCCTCGTCAAGGCGGGACTCGTGGCTTCGGGCCTCTACCTCTTCGCCATCGGCGGCTTCTTCCAGCTCTACGACAAGTTCACCGGGGCCACCCCGGACGCGGAAGAACCGACCAAACACTGAGATTTTGGGGAGCGAAGACACCATGACGAAAGCAATGCGTATTTACGAAACCGGCGCGCCTGAGGTGATGAAGTGGGAAGAGATCGATCTTCCCGCGCCGTCCGAAGGCCAGATCCGGGTTCGCCAGACCGCCGTCGGGGTCAATTTCATCGACACCTATTTTCGCGACGGCACCTATCCTGCGCCGAGCTTTCCCTTCACGCCGGGCAAGGAGGGCGCCGGCGTCGTCGAAGCGGTGGGGCCGGGCGTCACCGATCTGAAGGAAGGCGACCGCGTCGCCTATGCGGCGGCTGATGGCTCGTACGCCGAAGAGCTGATCATCGATGCCGCCAAGGTCGTGCCGATCCCGGATGGTGTGTCCGACGAGACGGCCGCCGGCATGATGCTGAAGGGCATGACCGCCGAATATCTCCTGAACCGCACCTTCAAGGTCGGCAAGGATACGACACTACTGTTTCATGCTGCCGCTGGCGGCGTCGGCTTGATCGCCGGACAGTGGGCAAAGCACCTCGGCGCGACGGTGATTGGCACCGCCGGCAGCCCGGAAAAGTGCGAACTCGCCAGGGCGAATGGCTACGATCACGTGATCAATTACCGCGAGGAGAACTTCGTTGAACGGGTTGCCGATCTCACCGACGGCAGGAAATGCGACGTCGTCTACGATTCGGTCGGCAAGGATACGTTCGATGGCAGTCTCGACTGCGTGAAACGGCTCGGTATGATCGTCACCTTCGGCCAGTCGTCCGGCGTGGTTCCGCCTTTCTCGACGGCTATCCTCAACCAGAAGGGCTCGCTCTTCCTGACGCGCCCGAGCCTCTTCAATTATACCGCGACGCGCGAAGAATTGCTCGACTGCGCGAAGAACCTGTTCGAGGTGGTGAAGTCCGGCGCGGTCAAGATCGAGATCGGCCAGACCTATCCTCTGTCGGAAGCCGTCCAGGCCCATCGCGATCTGCACGCGCGGAAGACGACCGGGACGACGGTTCTGACAATCGGCTGACAACCGATTCCGACGCGATGCGCGGGGAGGGCGGTTCAGCCGCCCCTCCGCTCGTCAGATTTTGCGTCGCACAATGGAACACCCGGCCTTACTATCGATTGAAGCCAAGTCTCTTCTCTTGCGCTACGGGGCACCCGGTTGACCATTCACATCACACCCAACACCAAAGCATCCCACCAACAAGGCGCTGATCGTCCAGCGTGGCGCGTGCGAGAAGGTCGACCCTATCCGCTCGGCGCAACCTGGGACGGCCTCGGCGTCAATTTCGCAATCTTTTCCGCGCACGCCACGAAGGTCGAACTCTGTATATTTTCGCCAGACGGCGAGACCGAGATCGAGCGGATCGAGCTGCCCGAATATACGGATGAGATCTATCACGGCTATCTGCCCGAAGCGCGGCCGGGGCTCATCTACGGCTATCGCGTGCACGGACCCTACGAGCCCGATGCCGGCCATCGTTTCAATCCGAACAAGCTGCTGCTCGATCCTTACGCGAAACAGCTGCGCGGCGAGGTGAAGTGGGACCACGCGCTGTTCGGCTATACGATTGGTCATGCGGACGAGGACCTTTCCTACGACGAACGCGACTCGGCGCCTTTCATGCCGCGCTGCGTCGTGGTGGATCCGGCGTTTACCTGGGGCAATGAGCGCAAGCCCAATGTGCCTTGGGACCGGACGATCTTCTACGAGACCCACGTAAAGGGGTTCACCCAGCGCCATCCGTCCGTGACCGACTTCGATCGCGGCAAGTTCGCCGGTCTCATGAACCGCGATGTCGTCAACTACATCCGCTCGCTTGGCGTGACCTCCGTCGAATTCCTGCCGATCCATGCTCTCGTCGACGACAGCTATCTCGTCGATCAGGGCCTTCGGAACTACTGGGGCTATAACTCCATCGGTTTCTTCGCGCCCGATCCGCGCTATCTGGCCTCACCTGTCGTCAACGAGTTCAAGGAACTTGTGGCAGCGTTCCACAGTGCCGGGCTCGAGGTGATTCTCGACGTCGTCTACAACCACACGGCCGAGGGTAACGAGAAGGGCCCGACGCTCTCCTTCAAGGGTATCGACAACGCCGCCTATTACCGGCTGCTTCCCGATCAGCCGCGCTACTACATCAATGACACCGGCACCGGGAATACGGTCAACACAAGCCACCCGCGCGTCATGCAGATGGTGACCGACTCGCTGCGCTACTGGGCTGGTGAGATGCGCGTCGACGGCTTCCGCTTCGATCTCGCGACGATCCTCGCGCGCGAACCGAGCGGCTTCTCGCAGGAGTCGAGCTTCCTCCATGCCTGCATGCAGGACCCGCTGCTTTCTCAGGTGAAGCTGATCGCGGAACCTTGGGATTGCGGTCCGGGCGGCTATCAGGTGGGTCAGTTCCCGCCGGGCTGGGCCGAGTGGAACGATACCTATCGCGACATCGTGCGCGGGTACTGGCGCGGCGACGAGGGCTTCATTCCGAAGCTCGCAGGCAAGCTCTCGGCCTCGGCCGACCTCTTCGACAGCCGCGGTCGCAAGCCGTGGGCCAGTGTCAACTTCATCACCGCCCATGACGGTTTCACGCTGAACGATCTCGTCACCTACAACGAAAAGCACAACGAGGCGAATGGCGAGAACAATCAGGACGGCCACGACCATAATATCTCTTACAATTATGGGGCCGAGGGCGAGACTGACGACGAGGAGATCAAGGATGTCCGCCTGAGGCAGATGCGGAACTTCTTCGCGACGCTGCTTTTTTCGCGCGGCACGCCGATGATTCTCGCGGGCGACGAGTTTGCTCGATCGCAGGGCGGCAACAACAACGCCTATGCGCAGGACAACGAAATCGGCTGGGTCGACTGGGAAGCCCCGGAAGAGTCCCGACAGCTTGCTCGTTTCGTCCAGCGCCTCATCAAGCTTCGCCAGAGCCTTCCGATCTTAAGGCGCGGCACGTTCCTGCACGGCACGTTCGACGAGGAATTGGGCGTCAAGGATGTCGCCTGGATACGGCCGGATGGTGAAGAGTTCGAGGATGACGACTGGGAGGACCCGGCTGCCAAATGCTTTGGCGTTCTCCTCGATGGCCGCGCCCAGTCGACCGGTATCCGCCGTCCCGGCACCGATGCGACGATGCTGCTCGTCATGAATTCTCACGACGATGTCGTGAACTTCAAACTCCCGGAAGCCCCCGGAGGTCTACGCTGGCAGCGGGTCTTCGACACGAACACGCCGGAGGAGTTCGAGTTCGAACCCTTCGACTTCGGCCACGACTATATGGTCACCGCTCGCTCGTTCCTGATGTTCCTGATTGAACCAGATAAGAACGAGGAAGGACAGGAAGAGGCGATCCGGTCCTTTGCCTATATCCGCGAAGCACTCGCGCAGGCCGCGGGCGATCCGCTGCCGCTCAAATAGAAGAGAGCGGAAATCGGTCGCTTGGCGTAAAATCGCGATAGCGACCGAACATGATTGGAAGAGGTCGCGCGGCTTAAACCGCGCGACCGATTACTGATCTGAAGGCGCCGATTCGGAATCATCTGCGAACTCCGCCGGATCGAAGACATATTCCGAAGAGCAGAATTCGCATGTGACCTCGATCTTGCCGTCCTCGATGCTCTCCTGGAATTCTTCTTCCGAAAAGCTTTCGAGAACGGTGCGGATGCGCTCGCGCGAGCAGGAGCAATCGTCCGCGACGGTGTTCGCCGGAAACACGCGCACGCCCCGCTCGTGGAAGAGGCGATAGAGCAAACGCTCGACGCCGATCTCAGGATCGGTGAGTTCGGAGGCGTCCACCGTGTCGACGAGCGCGCGGGTTTCGAGCCAGGTATCGTCGAACTCGATCGTGTCGCCGGCCTCGTCGCTGCCTTGCGGTGCATCGCCACCCGGTAGATCAGGCATGCGCATCCGCTCGGGCGCTTCGGGCAGAAACTGGACGACCATGCCGCCAGCCCGCCAGGTCTCGTTGAAGCCATGCTCGCCGCGCCGTGCGATGCGTGCGACCGCAAGCTTCACCGTGGTCGGGATCTGCTCGGACTGGCGGAAATAGGACTCTGCCACCTCTTCCATCGAGGCGCCGTTCAATTCGACGATCCCCTGATAACGCTGGGTGTACTCGCCCTGATCGACGGTGAGCGCGAGGATGCCTTGGCCGAGAAGCGCCTCGGGCGAGGTCGCGCCACTTTCAACGGCCGCCGCGAGCTTCTCCTCGTTGTAGCGGGCATAGGCTCGCACGGATGAGGGCGTCGTGAAGTCGACCACGAGAAGATCGACCGCGCCGTCGGTCTGTGTCTGGGCGATGAACTTGCCGTCGAATTTCAGCGAGGTGCCGAGGAGCACGGTCAGCACGATCGTTTCCGCAAGCAGCCGCGCGACCGGCTCGGGATAGTCGTGCCGATCGAGAATGCTGTCGAGCATCGGGCCGAGCTGCACGGCGCGGCCGCGCGCATCGAGCGGCTCGACATGGAACGGCACCACGGCGTCGTCGCCCGCGAGCGTCATCTCGGCGAGCGTTGTTTCCTGATCAGCCATAAGGTCCGGCCTCCTATGCGAGCCCCAATTTGCTGTCTTCAAGCGCTCCGAAGACCCATGCCATGATGGACTTCTGCGCATGCAGCCGGTTCTCGGCCTCGTCGAAAACCACCGATTGGGGACCGTCCATGACGGCATCGGTGACCTCCTCGCCGCGATGCGCCGGCAGGCAGTGCATGAAGAGGGCTTCGGATTTCGCGTGACGCATCAGGTCTTCGTTGACCTGATAGGGCATGAACACGTTGTGGCCGCGCGCTTGAGCTTCGCGGCCCATGGACACCCAGGTATCGGTGATGACGCAATCCGCGCCGCTCACCGCTTCGACCGGGTCGTTCATAGTTAGGATTTCGGCGCCCTGGTTGCGAGCCCAGGTGACGAAGCGTGCATCGGCTTCCGAGCCTTCCGGCGTCGCGATGGTCATCTTGAAGTCGAACCGGGCGGCCGCCTCGATCCAGGAGGCGGTGACGTTGTTGCCGTCGCCGACCCAGGCGAAGGTCTTGCCCTTCACCGGACCGCGCTTTTCCTCGAAGGTGAGGATGTCGGCCATGATCTGGCAAGGATGGGTGTCGTCGGTCAGGCCGTTGATGACTGGCACCGTCGCACTCTCGGCAAGCTCCATGAGGCGCGCATGCTCCGTCGTGCGGATCATGATCGCATCGACATAGCGCGACATGACCTTGGCGGTATCGGCTATCGTCTCGGAACGGCCCAACTGCATCTCGGTGCCCGACAGGAACAGCGTCTCGCCGCCGAGTTGGCGCATGCCGACATCGAAGGAAACGCGCGTGCGGGTCGATGGTTTGTCGAAGATCATGGCGAGGACCTTGCCTTCGAGCGGCTTGGGCTGCCTCGCACCCAGGGATTTGCGATACGCCGCATCGGCGATGATGGTCCGAAGGTCCCCGCTTTCGACGGCGGCGATATCGAGAAAATGCTTCACAGAGGTCATCGTCGGATCTTACGGCGCTCAGGCGCTCTTCTTGTTTTCGGAAAGGGCGGCGAAGGCGTCTTCGAGGCGCTGCATGGCCTCGCGGATTTCCTCCGGCGTGATCGTCAGAGGCGGCAGCAGGCGTACGACGTTGTCACCGGCCGGGACCGAGAGAAGACCCTCGGCACGAAGGGCTGTGACAGCTTCCGTGTTCGGGCAGACGGTTTTCAGGCCAATAAGGAGGCCCGAGCCGCGCACCTCTTCAAGAACGTCCGGATAGCGATCCTTCAGGGACTCGAGCGACTGCTTGAACAGGATCGCCTTGTCGCGGACGCTTTCGAGAAAGCCGTCTTCGAGGACGACGTCGAGAACCGCGTTACCGACGGCCATGGCCAGCGGGTTGCCGCCATAGGTGGTGCCGTGGGTACCCGGCGTCATCGCCGACCCGGCCGCTTCCGTCGCCAGGCAGGCGCCAAGCGGGAAGCCGCCGCCGATGCCTTTGGCAGTTGCAAGGATATCGGGCTCGGCGCCGCCAGCGTTCTGATGGGCAAAAAAGCGACCCGTCCGACCGACGCCGGTCTGTACCTCGTCGTAGATGAGGAGGATACCGAGTTCGTCGCAGAGTTCGCGCAGGCCGGTGAGGCAGGGTAGGGGCAGTTTGCGCACGCCGCCTTCGCCCTGCACCGGCTCGACGAGGATTGCAGCAACGTCCGGCTCGGTAGCCGCCTTGCGCAAAGCGTCATGATCACCAAAGGGCAGGGATGTGAAGCCGGGCGCCTTGGGTCCGAAGCCTTCAAGATATTTCGCCTGGCCGCCAGCTGCGATGGTGCCGAGGGTCCGGCCATGGAAAGCGCCTTCGAAGGTGAGGACGTTCACCCGTTCCGGCGCGCCGTTTACATAGTGATAGCGTCTCGCCGTCTTGATGGCGCATTCCAGCGCCTCGGCGCCGGAATTGGTGAAGAAGACGCGTTCGGCAAAAGTCGCCTGACACAGCCGATCGGCGAGGCGTTTCTGGCCCGGTATCTCGAAAATATTCGAAACGTGCCAGAGCTTGTCGGCCTGGCTTTTCAGAGCTTCCACGAGATGCGGATGGGCGTGGCCCAGCGCATTGACCGCGATGCCGCCGGCGCAATCGAGATATCGCTTGCCGTCGTTTCCATTCAGCCAGACCCCCTCACCGGACTCGAAGGAGAGCGGCGCCCGGTTATAGGTCGGATAGATCGAAGACGAAGTCTGAGCGGTTGAAGACGGCATGAGCTCGACGAGAGTCCAGAGGAAAGTTGTTGCGCGAACTGGTCCTTCAAAAACGACAAGCCCGCCGCGAAGGGCAGGCTTTCGAGGACCGGTTCGCCGCCGGTGATGTTTCTGGCCTATACCATGCGATAGGCCGTTTTTGTCAACGAAACGCATTCCGCGCGGGCATTTTCGGCCGACTTCGCAGCAGTTCGAAGAGGATGCTTCAGCAAGTCGCGGTCATCACGCTCGGCATTGGCGATCTGGAAGCCTCCACACGCTTCTACGGCGACGGATTTGGCTGGAAGTCGGTTTTCAGCGACGAGTAGATCGTCTTCTACCAGAAGAACCGCTTAGTTCTCGGCACCTGGCTCGTCGATCGGTTGCGGGCGGATGCCGACGTTCTCGAGATGCGGGCACCGGCTGCGATGGCGCTTGCGCACAATGTTCGGGAAGAGGGCGAAGTCGCGCCTTCGATGGAGCGGCTCGTGGCGGCGGGCGGGACCACCCTGCGTCCTGCGGATGCGCCGCCCCATGGCGGACTTCGCGGCTATGTCGCCGATCCCGACGGGAATGTCTGGGAGGTCGCAGTCAATCCGGCCTGGTTGATCGGCGAAGATGGGTTCGTGACATTTGCGGCGGGATAGGACGAAAAAATCGTCCGTAAACGTTCGAACCGGCGACACATGAAGCTTGTGCGAAAGTGTTGCCGGGATGCAAAGGTTGGGGAAAAGCAGAACGAGACGGCGCTGGAAAGCCCGTTTCCCTTGTCACCCGATTCGTCATCATTATAGATAGTAGCCAACGACACTATATTTCGTAGTGAGGCTCGACCAACCATCCAGATGCTGTATGCGTGGCGCAACTCCCAATGTGCCGGCCTGTCTGGATGCGGCCGAAAGCGGCGAAAGGAAGCATGATGAGCTGGACCGACGAACGCGTCAGCACTCTTAAGCAACTCTGGACCGAAGGGCTCAGCGCGAGCCAGATCGCCGACAAGCTCGGCGGCGTGACCCGAAACGCGGTGATCGGCAAGGTGCATCGCCTGAAGCTCGAATCCCGCGGTAAGACGGCGGCCGAAGAGGCTCCTGTAGAGGCAAAGCCAGTGGAAGAGCCCGTTGAGACCGTACAGCAGCAGCCCCAGGTCGAAATAATCGAAGAGACCGTTGTCGCCGGGCGCTTTGCCGCTGCTGCTTCAGCAGCGTCCGCGCCGCGCCCGCAGTCTTTCGGTGCGACGGCTCTCAAGATGGAGCCCGAAGAGGACGAGGATTACGAGGTCGAGCCGGAAACCCGCACCGATGCGAAGACCGGCGAAGTTGTCCCGATCGCGCGCAAGCTGACCCTCGTGCAGCTGACTGAGCGGACCTGCAAATGGCCGGTCGGCGACCCGATGCATGACGATTTCCACTTCTGCGGCAACTCTTCGCGCGATTCATCGCCCTATTGCGAGTTTCACGCCAAGCTCGCCTTCCAGGCCGTGGAACGCCGCCGGGTTCGGTGACAAGGGTCGAGAAGCTGGTTGTCTGATATTCGCCAGCTTACCTGAAGTCGAAACTTCTCAGGCTCGGCTCGGTAGCCGCTTGCGGATTGCGTAAAGCGCGACGGCGGCTGCATTCGAGACATTGAGCGAATGGATCGCGCCCGGCATTTCGAGCCGGGCGAGGGTGTCGCAGGTCGAACGCGTCTTCTGGCGCAGACCCTTACCCTCCGCACCGAGGACGATCGCGATCTTCTCGCCGTCGATCGCCGTCTCGAAATCGCTTTTGCCTTCCGAGTCGAGGCCGATCGTGCGGAATCCCTGCGCCGAAAGCTTCTCCAGTGTCTCGGCCAAATTTCGAACTTCGATCTGCTTGACGTGCTCCAAGGCACCCGATGCCGCCTTGGCGAGGACGCCGCTTTCAGCCGGCGAATGGCGGGACGTCGTGATGAGGCCGTCAGCGGCAAAAGCCGTCGCCGATCTGAGGATCGCGCCGACATTATGCGGATCGGTGACCTGATCGAGAACGAGGATCAGGCTCGCATCGCCCAGCTGATTCAGCCGCAACGGCTCCAGTGGTTCTGTTTCAAGGCACGCGCCTTGATGCACCGCATCGCCGCCGAGAAGTTTGTCGAGGTCTTTCGGCTCGAGCATCTCGACCGGGCAGGGGATTTCACCTTCCGCCATATCAAGCCTGCCGAGCGCATTGCGGGTGACGAAGAGCCGATGGCAGATCCGATCGGGATTCTTGAGAGCCGCCGCCACTGTATGCAGGCCGTAGAGCCGCAGCGGCTCGGGCGCGGAAGGCTCACGCTCGCGTTTCCTGTCGCGGTGCGCCCGCCGCAGGGTGGCGTAGTGAGTATCCTTGGGCGTGTGGGAAGGCTGATCTGAGGTCATTGGGATGCCTTATCGAACCCGGTGACCGCCGACAACTCGGGGTCTTGAGCAGCACTGGTGAAAACCTCCCAAAATTGCAGTTAGAAGGCGTTGACAGACAGGCTCTGTCCGACCATAACGCCACCCGGATGCGGACGGCGCTGCTGCTCGCACCCAACCGGTTTGATGCTTGACCGACAGGCATCGAAACGGCGGCTCGGAGGGGTGTCCGAGTGGTTAAAGGAGACGGACTGTAAATCCGTTCGCTATGCGTACGCTGGTTCGAATCCAGCCCCCTCCACCACCGCCGTCTGTTGTCCGGTTCCGCGGGTATAGCTCAATGGTAGAGCAGCAGCCTTCCAAGCTGAATACGCGGGTTCGATTCCCGCTACCCGCTCCAGACTCAAACTGAACAATCCGTAATTCGAAGAAGGTCGAGGACTTGGTCCGATCGACGGGCATAGCCCCCCTGGCAGCAGAAGCATCGAAAAAGTCTCAGGCCGGAAACATTTCGGTAAGGATATTGGCCCATTCTGACGCGCGATGCGTTGCTGCTTGAACACAGGCTGGATTCAAATCCACGAAGAGCGAAAAAGTGAGTCGATGCGCAAGTCCCGCGCCAGCTTCGCCATGGACGCGCACTGTCATCAATCCGCCAGCCGTCGCTTTTATGGTCGGCATGGGAGTGTTCCAAGCCCATCAAACCGTTTTCAGATCATGGTCTTGCGCGGAGCCGCGGCATCTGACGCCGAAGAACGGCTGCGTCTGAAGTCGACGGTTCGTGACGAGCGAGAAGGAAGACCCCGGCAAGCTTCGGCTGCCATTTTGTCCGGCAAGAAAAGCGTCTTCATAAAATCTCAATGCGGGTCTGCGGCTTCTTGCGGCTTGATTGGCGATGGTGCGCTTTGTTACAGAAACGTGCTCCGGTCACGATCCTTCGAAAGTGGGGACTTTCATAAGGGGACGCGACCGAAGAATGGTGAGAGGGAAAACGTCTATGGTTTCCAACGTTGCGGCGACACGTCGCCGACAGGTCATGATCGCCTCTCTTCTGGGGGTCGGTCTCGGACTGACAGGCTGCCAGGACAAGGGTGCGACGGGCGCGATGGACGACATCGCGACGGACGTGAAATTCGACGAGAAAACCTACGGCGTACCGGCCTCGCCTCGAATGGCCGAACGGACAGCCAGAAACATCAGGAAGGGCGGGGGACGCTCTCAGATCGGCAAACCCTACAAGATCAAGGGTGAGTGGTATTATCCGAAGGACGAGCCGGGTTACGTCGCTTCCGGACAGGCCTCCTGGTACGGGCCGAACTTTCACGGTCGCCTGACCGCCAACGGCGAAACCTACGACATGCGCCATCTGTCGGCGGCCCATAAGACCTTCCCGCTGCCTTCCTATGCGATGGTCACCAATCTCGAAAACGGCAATCGGGTGAAGGTACGCGTCAACGATCGTGGGCCCTTCGCCCATGGCCGGGAGATCGATCTTTCCCAGAAGGCCGCCGAACTCCTCGACTTCAAACACAGCGGCACCGCCGAAGTTCAGGTCGAATATCTCGGCCGCGCGCCGCTGGAAGGCGATGACAGCCAGATGCTGCTCGCAAGCTATTCCCAAGGCGGCGGCACGGCGCAGGACGTGATGGTGGCGTCTTCGGACGATCGCCGTAACGGCATGGCCAGTGCGGCGGCCTATGATAGTTCGGCCAATGCGCCGGTCCCCGGCATCCGGCCGATGCAGAGCCTGTTCCAGAACCAGCCGTCGCGCACCGGCAGGATGATCGACACGCTGAGCTCTTTCCGCGGCGAAGAACGCCGTTCGGGCGCCACCAAGGCGCTAGAAGCGCTGGGCGCCGCGAACGCACCGAAGACCGAGAAAATCCATCTCGGTACGATCGATCGCAACCTGATGGCGAAGGTCGGCAACGTCATCGGCGTCGGATCGAGCGCACGCGCGGAGGCAACAAACCGCGCAGACCTCGTATCGGCCACGGTGACGGCAAATCCGAGTGTCGACAAGGACCGGCTTCTGAAGAAGCTTTGGTCCGCCGGTTTCACGGATGCATTCCCGGTCCGCGACTGAGACTTTCGCGAAACGGCCGCGAGATGGCGCGCTTTCGTAAGGGATAACGGCAATCGGCGCTTTCGCGCGCCGGTGAGGGGCGATAAGAAGGTATATACCTTATCCATCCTTTCCGACGCTGCACCGATGATGCCATTTCAAAAGCCGATGACAGGAGCGCTGCTCGCGGCGCTCGCATTCATTGTCCTCCCCCTCCACGAGGTGTCAGGCCAAGAGGCGGCCAAGAGTGGATACGGCCTGGAAACAGAAGCCCCGCGTGCGATTCTTATCGAAGATCGTACGGGGACTGTGATCCTCGACAAGAACGCCTCCCAGCCCTTCGAACCGGCATCTCTCGCAAAGCTGATGACGATGGAAATCGTCTTCGAGGCGCTTAAAGCGGGCGAAATATCGCTCTCCACTGAATACACTGTCACGGAGCACGCCTGGCGCACGGGCGGCGCGCCGTCCGGCGCCGCGACGATGTTTGCGGCCATCAACTCCTCTATACCGGTCGCTGATCTGATCCGCGGCACGATCATCCAGGGCGCGAACGATGGTGCGATCATCCTGGCGGAGGGTATGGCCGGCTCCGAGGAAGAATTCACCGAGCGCATGAACGCTCGGGCCGAAGAGCTTGGCCTCAAGGATACGCGCTACGCCAATCCGACAGGTCTTCCTTCGGAGGAGGGCGCGCAGCAGACGACCGCGCGCGACCTCGTCACCCTTACGCGGCATCTGCGCACCGAGCATCCCGACCTTTACAAGATCTACGCCGAGCCGGCCTTCGAGTGGAACAAGATCTTCCAGCGCAACCGCAATCCCGTGCTGCGCGGCGATCTCGGCGGGGAGGGGGTCGGAACAGGCTTCTCTGAGGCGAGCGGCTATTCGCTGATGGGTGCAGCCTCCAAGAAGGGGCGCACCTTGCTCCTAGCGCTTTCGGGCCTTGAAAGCGGCGCGGCACGCGAACAGGAGGCCCAGCGGCTTCTGGAGTTCGGCTTCGACGGGCTGATCGAGGCGGACGTGCTCGAAGCCGGCGCCGAACTCGGCGAAGTTCCGGTCTTCAATGGCGTCGTGGAAACCGTGCCGGTGCGCATCCAGGAACCGATCGCGATCCTGCTACCGGAAGATTCGCTCGAAGAGGTGAGCGCGCGCCTTCGATTCGAAGGACCGGTGATTGCACCGGTCGAGGAGGGAGATCTGGTGGGGCTCGTTGATATTCAGGTTTCCGGTGAGACTGTGTATAGCCAGCAGATCTTTGCGGCCGCGCCGGCACCGGTTGGCAGCTTCGCCGAACGGGCGAGCGGTGCCCTTTCGGAACTTGCCTTCGGCTGGACACGTTCGTTCTGAGCTGAACGACAGACGGGAGCTTGGGTGGCCGGAAAATTCATCACGTTCGAAGGTGGCGACGGAAGTGGCAAGACCACGCAGGTTTTGCGGCTTGCAGAGGCGCTTCGCAGGAGCGGCCACGACGTCGTGACGACCCGGGAGCCGGGCGGAACGCCGGGTGCCGATGCAATCCGCCACGTTGTCCTCTCTGGAGCGGCGAAAGATCTCGGCCCGAATATGGAAGCCGTTCTTTTCGCGGCGGCGCGCGCCGATCATCTGAGCAGCGTGATCCGTCCAGCCCTGGAAAAAGGGGCTATCGTCATCTGCGACCGCTTTCACGATTCGACGCGGGTCTACCAGGCGGCGACCGACGAGACCGATCTCAACTTTCTCGACAGGCTTGAGACCGCGACGCTCGATGGCGTGTCGCCGGATCTGACGATCATTCTCGACGTTCCGGCAGAACTCGGTTTCGAGCGCGCCCGCGTTCGGCGATCGGAAGCTGCGGCGGACCGGTTCGAGGCTGATGAGCTGGACATTCATGCGGAGCGTCGCGAACGCTTCCTGGCGATTGCCGAGGACGAGCCGGAGCGCTGCATCGTCATCGACGGGCGAGGCGAGGAGGACGAGATCGCCGAGGATATCGCCGCGGCGGTCGAGGACCGCTTGGGTTTGAAGGCTGACGACGCCAAGGACGAAGCGGTTCGATCCGGCGAAACGGTTTCCGGCTGAATATGGATATCTCCACGCAGGCCGAGCACGACGATCTCGACGGCGTGCCGCCGCCGAAGGCGCAGACAGCGCTTATTGGCCAAAATGGCCCCTTCAAGGAGTTCCGGTCGGCCTTCGCGGCTGGGAGGCTGCATCACGCCTGGCTGCTTCAGGGGCCGCGCGGCGTCGGTAAGGCGACCGCCGCCTTCGCCTTTGCACGCATGCTGCTGGGGGCCGAGCCGACGATGGCGGAGGAGGGCGTTTCGTTTCCGGATCAGGGTTCGATTACGCGGCAGATCGCGACCGACGCCCATCCCGGCGTCATCCACGTCACTCGCGCCGCGCAAGAGCGTGGAGCGGGTTTCCGCAGCCAGATTACCGTCGACGAGGTGAGGCGGCTCGCCCGCTTCTTCCACGCGACCGGCGCCCAGAACAGCTACCGGATCGCGATCATCGATCCGGCAGACGACATGAACCGCAACGCCGCGAACGCGCTCCTGAAAATGCTGGAGGAGCCGCCACGCCGGGCAATCTTCTTCATCATCAATCACGCGCCGGGGCGGCTCCTGCCCACCATCCGCTCGCGCTGCCGCTTCCTGCGGTTTTCAGAACTCGGCGACGATGCATTGCTTGCCGCGATCCGAGCCGTGAAGCCTGACGCCGCCGACGAGAACGCTGATGTTCTGGTCGAGGCCGCCGAAGGCTCGGTTCGGCGGGCGCTTCAAATCGCCGAATATGGCGGGGTCGAGATCCTTAAGGCGCTTGAGCCGCTGCTCGTCGCAGATCGGCCCGATTGGAACGCCTTCGGCGCGATGGCCGATCAGCTGGCGATGCGCGGGCGCGAGGCCTCTTACGATCTGGCGGTCGAAGCAATCACCTCGACGATCGCGAAGGCGAGCGAGAACGCGCTGAGGGCAGGGGCGCTTGGCCGGGCCGCCGAACTTTCCGCGCTCTGGCAGAGCGAGAAAGATCGCGTTCGCGAGGCGGCGGCCTATAATCTCGATCGCAAGCAGGTGCTTTTCACGCTTTACGACCGCTTTCACGAGGCGAATGCCAGCGAGCATGTCGCGGCGGCCTGATCCGCGTCTGAGAGAGATCGCCGTGCTTCATTGAGGCCCGCGCGCTTTTGGTCTATCCCGCGCGCAACCAATGCCAATCTTCAAGAGACCGAATAATACCCATGGCCGAACGGTACTATCTGACCACCGCGATCTCGTATCCGAACGGCAAGCCGCATATCGGACATGCCTACGAGCTGATCGCGACGGATGCGCTGGCGCGCTTCAAGCGGCTCGACGGATACGACGTGTTCTTCCTGACCGGCACGGACGAGCACGGCATCAAGATGCTTCAGAACGCGCGGGCTCAAGGGCTGACGGCGCGCGAGCTCGCGGATGCGAACTCCGCCGAATTCCAGCGCATGTCCGTGGCCCTCGGCGGGTCGAACGACGACTTCATCCGCACCAGCGAGGCGCGGCACAAGATCACCTGTCAGGCGATCTGGAAGCGGATGGAAGAAGCGGGCGACATCTACAAGGATTCCTATTCCGGCTGGTACTCGGTGCGCGACGAAGCCTATTACGGCGAGGACGAGACCGAGCTTAAGGAAGACGGCACGCGGATCGGCCCCCAAGGGACACCCGTCGAGTGGATCGAGGAGGAGAGCTACTTCTTCCGCCTCTCGAAGTTTCAGGAGCCGCTCCTGAAGCTCTACGCCGAGAGCCCGGATTTCATCGGTCCGAACGAGCGGCGCAATGAGGTCGTTTCCTTCGTGAAGTCGGGCCTGCGCGATCTCTCGATCTCGCGCACTACGTTCGATTGGGGTATTCCGGTGCCCGGCGACGAGAAGCACGTGATGTATGTCTGGGTGGACGCGCTCACGAACTATCTGACTGCGACCGGCTATCTTGAGGATGAGAACGGCGAGCGGGCGGGCTTCTGGCCGGCGGACCTTCACGTGATCGGCAAGGACATCACGCGCTTCCACACTGTCTACTGGCCGGCATTCCTGATGTCTGCGGGCCTGCCGCTGCCCAAGCGCGTCTATGCCCACGGCTTTCTCTTCAATCGCGGGGAGAAGATGTCGAAGTCGGTCGGCAATGTGATCGACCCCTTCGCGCTGGTCGAAACCTATGGGCTCGATCGGCTGCGCTATTTCCTGCTGCGCGAAGTGCCTTTCGGCCAGGACGGCAACTACTCGCATGACGGCATCGTCAACCGGACGAATTCCGAACTCGCCAACGATCTCGGCAATCTCGCCCAGCGCTCGCTGTCGATGGTCGCCAAGCATTGCGAGGGCAGGGTGCCGCAGCCGGGCACATTTACGGAGGCGGACAACGCGATCCTGAAGGCGGCGTCCGATCTTCTGCCGCTTTGCCGCGACGCTGCCGACAAGCAGCAGCTGCACCAGATCCTTGCGGCGATCATTGCCGTCGTCAGCCAGGCCAATCGCTATTTCGCGGGAGAAGAGCCGTGGGCGCTGCGCAAGACGGATTTCGATCGGATGCAGACGGTGCTTTATGTAACGGCCGAGGTGCTGCGGACGGTGACAATCCTGCTCCAGCCCTTCACGCCGGAAAGTGCGGGGAAACTCCTCGATATTCTCGGCGTTCATGAGGACGACCGTGGTTTCGACGAATTGACGAATAATGCGCGGCTTGCTCCAGGCAGTGATCTGCCGGCTCCGAAGCCGATCTTCCCGAAATTTGTCGAAGAAGAAGCGACGGCCGCCAGCTGATGTTCATCGTCGACAGCCATTGCCATCTGGACTTTCCGGATTTCGAGGAAGACCGCGACGCGCTGATCGCGCGGGCGAACGCCAATGACGTACGCCTGTTCGTGACCATCTCGACGAAGGTCGCGAAGATCGAGCGGCTCATCGAGCTGACGCGCCGCTATGACAGTGTCTACGCCTCCGTCGGCACCCATCCGAACTCGGCCGACGAGGAGCCGGACGTTGCGACCGAGACACTGGTCGAGACCGCTGGCAAGAACGAGAAGATCGTCGCGATCGGCGAGGCCGGGCTCGACTATCACTATGATCGCGCGCCTCGTGACGTCCAGAAGGCTGTCTTCCGCCGGCATATCGCGGCAGCGCGCGAGACGCAGCTGCCGCTCGTGATCCATGCGCGCGACGCTGACGATGACGTAGCGGAAATCCTGCGCGATGAAAGCGGGAAGGGGGCTTTCCCCTTCATCCTGCACTGCTTTTCCTCGGGCCGAGCTCTGGCGGAAACCGGGCTCGAACTCGGCGGGCACGTGTCCTTCTCCGGCATCCTGACCTTCAAGAAGTCGGACGAACTGAGGGCAATCGCAGCCGACGTGCCGATGGACCGGCTGCTCGTCGAGACCGACGCGCCTTATCTCGCGCCGACGCCCTATCGCGGCAAGCGCAACGAACCCGGCTATACCCGCCACACGGCGGAGGTGTTGGCGGAGGTAAAGGGCGTCTCGTTGGACGAGATCGCGCAGGTGACCTCCGACAACTTCTTCAAGCTGTTCACCAAGGTGCCGGACCCCCGGCCCGCGGCCTAGCCTCGCATGGTGGACGCCGATCCTGGCACGCGGCTGCGGCTCACGATCCTCGGCTGTTCATCATCGCCCGGCGTGCCGCGCGTTTCCGGCGACTGGGGCAATTGCGACCCTTTGAACCCGAAGAACCGGCGCACGCGAACGGCGGCGCTGATCGAACGCATTTCGCCGGCGGGCATCACCCGCGTCGCGATCGATTGCGGACCGGATTTCCGCCAGCAGATGCTCAGCGCCGAGGTTGACCGGCTCGACGCGATTATCCTCACGCATGCCCATGCCGACCACATTCACGGCATCGACGACATGCGCGGCTTCACGCAAATCCAGGGCAATCGCATTCCGGTCTATGGCGATACGGAAACGCTGGCGCGGGTGAAGGAAGCTTTTGGCTACATCTTCAAGACGCCGCGCGGCAGTTCCTATCCGCCAGTCGGCGAAGCGCGTGAAATCGAGGCGGGCAGGGCATTCGCCATCGACGGCCCCGGCGGCGCGCTGTCGATCCTGCCGCTTCTCCAGGTTCACGGCTCCATCACCTCGCTCGCTTTTCGGTTCGGCTCGCTCGCTTACTGCACCGATGTCAGCGATATCCCGCCCTCAACCGAGGCGCAGCTTCAGAACCTCGACCATCTGGTTCTCGGCGCTCTGCAATACTGGACGCATCCAAGCCATTTCTCGCTCGACCAGGCTCTCGGCTGGATCGAGCAGATCGCGCCGAAGGCCGCGACGCTGACTCACATGCACACGCCGCTCGACTATGAGACGGTTCTCCGCGAAACGCCCGAGCATGTGGAGCCCGGCTATGACGGGCTGGTGATCGAACTGCCGGCTACGGACTGAGTATGACAAGCGCGCGAAGTCGCGTTCGGACGAAACGAGCCATCGAAGGGCAGACGCTCGCAGTGCCACACAGCTTCACACGGACCGATCACCCTCGATTCAAAAGTTGCATAATATAGATTATGGAACTGATATGGATGTGGGTCGGCTTGCGCGGGCCTCGTTAACCAAGAAGCCGCCCGCGCCGCTGTTCAGTCAGCCGACATAGCGCCCAGAAGCTTCGATCCCGTTACCGGCATCACTGAAGGTCGGCAGTGAAGCAGCGTCGCGCGGCGGCGGCGCGCCCGCCGGGCTACCGATATCCGGCTTCGTGCTTTCCAAGGCTGCGTCTTATCCTTTTCAGTGGAAAGCACCGCCAACTGGGTTGATGCCGTCGCGCATTCGCGTCTTCGTCTCGAGACCGAACCCACGGAGCCGATGCCATGGAACCTGCCCGCGACATCTCGCGCCTGATCGAGATCATGGCCGCGCTGCGCAATCCCGACGGGGGCTGTCCGTGGGATCTGGAACAGGACTTCGCGACAATCGCCCCGTACACGATCGAGGAAGCCTACGAAGTTTCCGACGCGATCGAACGCGGCGATCGAATCGACCTCAAGGAGGAGCTCGGCGATCTGCTGCTCCAGGTCGTCTACCATTCGCAGATGGCGAAAGAAGCCGGCTGGTTCACCTTCGAGGACGTGGTTGAGGCCATCACCAAGAAGATGATCCGCCGCCATCCGCATGTCTTTGGCGACGCAGAAGCGCGTTCGGCCGGAAGTGCGAAGGGCCAGTGGGAGCGCATCAAGGCGGCGGAAAAGGAAGAAAAAGCCGTTGAAAGGGCGAAAATCCTAGGAGAAAATGCCGGACAAGCCGGCGAGGGGTTTTTGGATAAAGTTCCTAGCGCCTTCCCTGCCCTGACGCTCGCCCTGAAAATCCAAAAGGAAGCCGCGAAGGTCGGCTTCGACTGGTCCGATCCGGAGCCGATCTTTGCGAAGATCGAGGAAGAGATCGGCGAGTTCCGCGAGGCGCTGGAAGCCGTCGGAGGGGGGTCAGACGGAGCGCAGACGGCAAATTCGGCCCGGCCGAATGGCGCGCCGTCCGAGCCGGAAACCGAACGGCGATCGCTCGCCCGCCGCGAGGAAGAGCTCGGCGATCTCGTCTTCTCTGTCGTCAATCTCGCGCGGTTCTACGACGTCGATCCTGAGAAGGCGCTGCGCGGCTGCGTCACCAAGTTCCGTACCCGCTTCCATCACATCGAAACCGCCCTCGCCTCCGAAGGAAAATCGCTTCAGGATGCCAGCCTCGATGAGATGGAGGCGCATTGGATCGCGGCGAAGACCCGTGGTGGGCAGCGGTGAGCGGTGCAGAGATGGAAGCGAGAGTGCTTCGGAAGGCTTGGCTTCGGCAAATCGTGCGCTTCGGCACATCCTGTGAAACCGGGAGATCGCCGTCGTCTGGCGGTCGCCTATGGAGCCGGCAACAACCATGACGCCACTCAAGATCGCTGTCGTGGGGGCGGGGCCGGCGGGGCTCGCCGCAGCCATTCTCCTCGCCCGCCTGGACCATAGCGTCACGATCTTCGAGCAGTTTCCGGAGCCCCGGCCGGTGGGATCCGGGCTCTTGCTTCAGCCGACCGGCATGGCGGTTCTGGCCGAAATCGGCGCTCTTGAAGCGACGTTGGCGCGGGGGCAGCGTATCGACAATCTCGAAGGCCGGCGCGCGTCAGATAAAAGACTCGTGCTCGACGTCGCCTATCGCGATGCCGGGCCGGGCCGTTTTGGCCATGCCGTCCACCGGCACGTTCTGTTCGATGTGCTCTATCAGATCGTCCGCGGCGAGGATTTCGATCTGCGTACGGGCTTCCCGTGTGAAGCGCTCGAAGCGACCGGCGATGGCAATAGGCTGGTTTCGGCATCGGGCGCGAAGACCGAAAGCTTCGACCTCGTCATCGACGCCTCCGGCGCGAGGTCGAAGCTGCGAAGCCTTGCTTTTCCGGATGTAGAGCCAAAGCAACTTCCCTTTGGTGCGATCTGGACGACCGTCGATTTCAGAAGTGAGACGGAGCCGCACAGGCTCGTCCAGCGCTACCGGAAGGCCGATGTGATGGTCGGCGTGCTGCCGCTCGGGCAGCCGTTTGCAGGCGAGGGCAACAAAGCCGCCCTCTTCTGGAGCGTCAAGCCGGATGAATATCCGGACCTCGTGGCAAAGCGCTATGACGCGTTCGCAAACCGGATCGGCAGCTTCTTCCCCGAAGCAGAACCCCTCTTCCGTCGCGCCGAAGGCTTCGAGGCGATGACGCTCGCGCGTTACACTCACCATACCCTGCCAAATCCCGTGAAAGGCCGCCTCGTCTTCATCGGCGATGCCGCACACTCTGCGAGCCCGCAGCTCGGCCAGGGCGCCAACATGGCGCTGCTCGACGCCGCGGCCCTAGCTGCAGCGTTTGCGACGGAGCGGACGGCCGAGGATGCACTGCCGGCCTACGTGAAAAGCAGGCGTCTTCATCTTCGCCTTTTCCAGGCGCTATCGGCTGCGTTCACTCCGTTCTATCAGTCGGATTCGTCTGTCTTTCCGCTCATTCGTGACCGCTTAGTCCCGCCGCTCGCCAGCCTCGGCGTCAGCCGAAAACTGCTGGCGCACATGGTCAGCGGAACGCTGCTCGATCCTATGAAGCGGATTGGATTGAGTGAAGGTTCGGCTCAGGTACTACGTCCTATCGGCGGCTCGCCTTAGCCCGCCTGTGAGTTTTTCCCTCATTCACGCGACTTGGCTTCTTCCTCTTGCAGTCGGGCGGCAATTGACATACTCGGTCACCGAGAAATCGAACCGTACGGTACGGTTCGATCAATATAGAGCTCATTGATGCAAGCTGCACAGCACAGGATCGCGGCAAATGACGGGGCGGTCGGGACCCTGACCGACCGCCAGCGTGATGTGCTGGAAGCGGTTCTGGAGCTCATCGTCAAGGGCCAGCGTCCGCTGTCGATGATCGCGGTGGCGCGGGCGGCATCCTGTTCCAAGGAGACGCTCTATCGCTGGTTCGGCGATCGGGACGGGCTTCTGACGGCGACCGTGCGCTGGCAGGCCGCCAAGGTGCGCGGTATCGATCTGCCGAACGGGCCGATCGACGGCGAGTTCCTGCACACCGCCCTCGCCCGTTTCGCCTCGGACTGGCTGCGGGTCCTCACCGGGCCCACCTCGATCGCGCTCAACCGGCTGGCGATCGCCGAGGCCGGATCCGAAACGCTCGATCTCGGTGCGATCGTGCTTCGCAACGGGCCGGTGGAGATGGCGCGGCGTATAGCGCCGCTTTTCGTTGCCGCTCGGGCGAGCGGGTTGATCGCCTATGCCAGCGAGACCGATGCATTCTCAGCCTTTTTCGGCCTCGTCGTGGGCGACTTGCAAATCCGCATGCTGCTGGGCGATGAGGCCGGCGGAACATTCGACATCGACCGGGCAGCGGATGAAGCCGCCCGGCGCTTCATGACCCTTTTCGGGTCTTAACTGACGGCCGGGCGGAGCCCCCTCCCCGGCCAGAACAAACGGAAGGAAACGACAATGCGCGTCTATTACGATCGCGACGCCGATCTCAATCTCATCAAGGGCAAGAAGGTCGTCATCGTCGGCTATGGCTCTCAGGGCCGCGCTCATGCACTGAACCTGAAAGATTCCGGCTGCGGCGAGATCAAGGTCGCCCTGCGTCCGGGTTCCGCGACCGCCAAGAAGGTGGAAGCCGACGGTCTCGAAGTGCTTTCGGTCTCGGAAGCCGCCAAGTGGGCCGACCTCATGATGATGGCGACGCCTGACGAGCTGCAGGCCGGCATCTGGAATTCGGAGATCAAGGACAATATCCGCGACGGCGCGGCGATCGCCTTTGCTCACGGCCTCAACGTCCATTTCGGCCTCATCGAGCCGAAGGAGTCCATCGACGTCGTCATGATCGCGCCGAAGGGCCCGGGCCACACGGTGCGCGGCGAATACCAGCGCGGTGGCGGCGTGCCCTGCCTCGTAGCTGTCCATCAGGATGCCTCGGGCAATGCGCTTGACACCGCCCTCTCCTATGCTTGCGGCGTCGGCGGCGGCCGCTCGGGCATCATCGAGACGACCTTCCAGGAAGAGTGCGAAACCGATCTCTTCGGCGAGCAGGTCGTCCTTTGCGGCGGCCTTGTCGAGCTCATCCGCGCCGGTTTCGAAACGCTGGTTGAGGGCGGCTATGCGCCCGAAATGGCCTATTTCGAATGTCTGCACGAGGTGAAGCTGATCGTCGACCTCATCTACGAGGGCGGCATCGCCAATATGAACTACTCGATCTCCAACACCGCCGAATGGGGCGAGTATGTCTCGGGCCCGCGCATTATCACCGCCGAGACCAAGGCCGAGATGAAGCGCGTCCTCAACGACATCCAGACCGGGCGGTTCACCTCCGAGTGGATGCAGGAATGGCATTCGGGTGCCGCGCGCTTCAAGGGCATTCGCCGCGTCAACGACAAGCACCAGATCGAGGAAGTCGGCGAAAAGCTTCGTGGCATGATGCCGTGGATCAAGTCGAACGCACTGGTCGACAAAGATCGCAACTAAGCGATGTTAGTACATACGAATAGCGGAGCGTAATCGCGCTCCGGGACGAAGGCCGCGAAGAAATTCGCGGCTTTCTTTTTGGCAGCTATTCACCAGTTCGTGAAAGTTTTGCCCTGACGAAGGGGCGTCGAGCGTCCCTAACGGCAAGATGCGCCAGACGTTTACGCCGTCGTAACCAGTCTCCCACAAAATTGGCGTGAACTCAGAACGCTTGGGACGGTTTTGACGATGGCACCACTTGCCGAACAAGAACTCGATGGATCGGAGCGCCGTATCGCCCCGCGTATGCGGGTTCTGAAGCGGGCCAAGATCATCTTCAACAACGGGTTTTCCACCTTCGACTGCGTTGTCAGGAACGTATCGGCAACGGGAGCCCTGCTTACCCTTGCCGAAGCGGCGCATATGCCGAAGGAATTCCAGATCAAGATCGGCGAGGATAAGGTCCGCCCTGCCCGCCTCGTCTATCGGCGTACGATGTTCGCCGGCATCCGGTTTGCCGATATCCCGGACGAGGACGAAGACGAAAAGCGCGCCAATCCGGCGCCGCCAGCAGCCGCAGCCACGGCTCAAACGCCCCAGGCTCCGTCGATCGCTGGCGATGCGCCCGCCCCGATCGCATCCGGCATTGCCAAGATCCGTCCGCAGGTGTTTCCGAAAGCTGTGGTGCGCAATATGCCGTGGCAGAGCTAAATCGCTAAGACCGGAATATTTCCGCGTCGCACGCGAAAAGCGGGTGGACAGCCCGAAAAGCCCTCTTTATATGCGGGGCACGAAACGCGAGAGCGGTTTCGGCGTGGGTGATTAGCTCAGTTGGTAGAGCAGCTGACTCTTAATCAGCGGGTCGTAGGTTCGAACCCTACATCACCCACCAGTTTTCCAGAAAGTCAGGCATTTGCGGTGAGAACGAGGCGCGAAGCTACGCGGCCTCTCTTGTGACTTTGCAATCCAAGTCGATAATCGTGGATCTCTCGCAGAGATGAGGCTCGTTATCACACCTTCACGAGCGCGAGTGTGGATCGGACAACTTACCGTTTGAGCTCGTCCTGTGCGTTCGGTGCAAACAGGCTCGCTCCGAAGTTTCTCTCGAAGGTCGTGCGGTTCGAGACGTTGAAAAAGCACAACGCGCTGATCTGCCAGTGAAGCTGAAGCGCTGAGATATCTGACCGGAACAGGCCCTTCGCCACGCCTGCCGCCCGAATCCGTTCGAGTTTTTCGATCACGCGCCGATTGGTATCGGCGAGCGAGTCGATCGAAGCCATGTGGCGGGCGCGGTGGATGTTCTCTATCGCCACCAAGCGGATGAATTCGGGACTGGCTCGGTGATGGTCGAAGGTGAACTCGACCAGTCGGATGAGGGCATCCTCCGGCGGTAGACCATCCAGATCGAGGTCCTCTTCCTGCTGGCGCACGTTCGCATAGGCGTCTTCCAGAACAGCGCGGTAGAGCCCTTGCTTGTCTCCGAAATAATAAAAGATCATCCGCTTGGAGGTTTTTGTGCGCTCCGCGATCTGCTGCACGCGCGCGCCGGCAAGCCCGTGTTCGGCAAATTCCGATCGCGCCGCTTTCAGTATATCCGTTCGGACGGCCTCCGGATCCTGCTTCCACGAGCGGGAACCCGACCGCTCCGCTGCTCTCTTCCCCTTCATCCAACAGCCTCCCGACGTTTTCGGCCATATTTAACCGGCCGGTTCAATCAGTTTGATAGAGCTAACCGCTTGGTCCATTGTGCCTTGAAGAAACGACGCCGTGGAGGAGCGGATGACCGTCAGCAGACCCATTACGCAGGATGAAACTATGCTCGCCGGCCTCATCGGCCGCGGGATTTCCCTGTCGCGGACGCCCGCCATGCATATGGCGGAGGCCCAGCGGCAAGGGCTCGCAGGGGTCTACCGCATCCTCGACATGGACGAACCGCAGCGCGCAGACGTCTCGCTGGCCCGCATCCTCGACAGCGCTGAGGTTTCGGGGTTTCAGGGCCTCAACATCACCTATCCGTTCAAGATCGCAGTCACCGAGCATCTCGACGAATTGTCCGACAATGCGAGAGCCGTTGGCGCCGTCAACACCGTCGTCTTCGCGGATGGACGCCGTCGCGGGCACAACACCGATCTCTGGGGTTTTTCAGAGAGTTTTCGCCGTGGTCTCCCGGACGCGAATGTGGGCCACGTGCTTCTTCTGGGCGCGGGCGGCGCCGGCGTTGCCGTTGCCCACGCGCTCGCGGATTGCGGCGTGAAGCGCCTGTCGATCCATGACCGGGATCTGATACGCGCCGAGACGATCGCCTCGCAGGTTGAGTCCAATCGGCCGAATTGCCGTGTCTCGGTCGTGGAAGATGCAGAGGCGCTTTTCACGAACGATCGGCCCGACGGCGTCGTCAACGCCACGCCGATGGGCATGGCAAAGCATCCCGGCACCGCGATCGATCCCAAACTCCTGTCGCCGGATCAGTGGGTCGCGGACATCGTCTATTTCCCACTCGAGACCGAACTCATGGCCGCGGCGCGCGCCAAGGGCTGCCGCGCTCATTCCGGTGCCGGGATGGCTGTCTTTCAGGCTGTCCGGGCCTTCGAACTCTTTACCGGGCGGCAAGCCTGCCCGGACGGAATGAAGGCGACATTCGATGCCTTCGACAACCCATGACGCATCAATCCAGGGAGGAAGCAAAGGCGTAAGCCACTCACGACCCTCATCGCTTCGGTCGCCATTCTCTTCGGCGTTGGCGCCGATCCTCATATGATGGACGTTATTGCTTCGGCATCCATCTTAAAATCAAACGCATTACGGATTCCTATTCATGTCTGAAGCACCTTCCTCGAACCCCTGCATCATCTGCGTAGCGATCACCGGCTCGCTCCCCACCAAGGACGATAACCCGGCCGTACCGATCACGGTGGCGGAACAGGTGGAATCGACGCAGGAAGCCTTCGAGGCTGGCGCCACGATCGCCCATTGTCATGTGCGCGACGACGAAGGAAAGCCGACCTCCGACCCCGAACGCTTCGGACGGCTCAAGGAAGGGATCGAGACGCACTGCCCCGGCATGATCGTCCAGCTGTCGACTGGCGGGCGCTCAGGCGCGGGCCAGGCACGCGGCGGTATGCTGCCTCTCGCGCCCGACATGGCCTCGCTCTCGGTCGGCTCGAACAATTTCCCGACCCGCGTCTACGAGAATCCGCCCGATCTCGTGGAATGGCTCGCGAGCGAAATGCGGACCTATGGCGTGAAGCCGGAGATCGAGGCTTTCGACCTCTCCCACATCTATCAGGCGAAAGCGATGCAGGAGCGCGGTGAGCTTCTCGGCACGCCCTATGTCCAGTTCGTCATGGGCGTGAAAAACGCGATGCCGGTCGTGAAGCGGGTCTTCGACTTCTACGTGGACACCGTGCACCATCTCTTCGGGTCCGACGCCCCCTGGTGTGCTGCTGGTATTGGCCGGCATCAGATCGAGATCAACGACTGGGCGGCGGCCGCCGGAGGCCATCTGCGCACGGGTCTCGAAGACAATATCCGGCTCGACCGCGAGACTCTCGCCCCTTCCAATGCTGCGCTGGTGAAACGCGCCGCTGATATTGCGCAGAAACATGGCCGCACGATCGCAGCGCCTGCCGAAGCGCGGAAAATCCTTGGCTTGAAGGCCGCCTGATCAGGCCTTCGGCATCCCCTTCGGCCGCGTAAAACGCTTTTGGGCGGCGATACGGAACGGCGCGTTCGACGCGCCGAATCCTATGTAACCCGGGCTGCGTTGGACAATCTCGATAAACATGCCGCCGGCGAAGCTCTTCGAGTAGAACTGGAAGAATTCAGCGCTGGCTTCAGAATCATGGAGGATGTTTGCCGCCTCCATCCGAGCCAGTAGCTCGGGCGAAAGCGAAAAGCGAAAAGCGGGCGGCGAGGTCGCGGTAGTAGTTGCCCGGAATGGGAAGGACCTCGAAACCGAGCTTCGCAAGGTGCTCGGCGGTCGCGAAGATATCGTCCGTCGCAAGCGCAATGTGCTGCACCTGTGAGCCGAAGGTTTCTGCGAGAAAGCTGCCCGCCAGCGTGCGGTGGGTTTCGGCGCCATTCAGCGTAACGCGCAGTTTGTGGTCGGGGCTCTCGACCACCTGCGAGCGCACCACGCCATCGGGATCGATGACATCGACCATCGGCGATTTCCGCATCTCGAACAGCGTCGTGTAGAACAGCGTCCAGCTCAGCATGTCTCCATAGGACATGGTCTGCGCGAGGTGATCGACGCTTGTCAGGCCGGCGCCCTCTGCACGTTCGTCGAGACTGACAAATTCCCGATCCCAGACGTCTTCTGTCGAGGGATCGATGAAGTGGAGAACGGAGCCGGACAGGCCGCGAATGGCCGGGATCGCTATTTCTCCATCGCCGATCGGCTGCTCGAAAGGTTCGTCGCCGAGTGCGGCGGCGCGTCGGCTGGTCTCGGAGGCCGAGCCCACATTGAGCCCGATATCGCAGACGGATATGCCGCGAACGGTCCAGGTCCGGCCCGCATGGCCTTCCGTCTCCTGATTCACGATAAAGCGGATATCGCCCTGGCGGTACAGATCGACCGCCTTGTTGCGATGGCGCGCAACCTTGGCAAACCCAAGCGCCTGGAAGAGCTTGCCCAGCTCTTCGGCTTCCTTCCCGCGCGAGGCGAACTCCACGAAGGCGATCCCTTTGGCCGTTTCGCGCGGCGGAATTGCGGGTTGGCGGGGCTTTGCCGGCGGCTCTCGGCGGGCAACGTCGTCCATCAGCGCGACAAGCGAACGATAGCCATCGAGGGTGATCGGCTTCGGCGTGCCACTTCCGTCCCGCTCGCAAACCAGCATGGAAAGTCATACGCATCTAAGCCTTCGCAGTAACCCGATCGGCTCGGCAGCGTCGCTTTCTCGAATGCATGGGCTCCGGCCAACGTTTGCCGAGCGCCCTGCCCCGAAGCGGTTACAATCAGGCTGCGGGTCGTTCGATGCCAAGGAGCTTCGAGGTAACAGACTTGAAGGTCTGTTCGCTGCACGCGCTGACGAGAATTCCGTCTCTGCGAGATGCCTTGTAGGGTTCGCCATCGGAGAACGCGACATGGCCGCCGGCTTCCGAGACGATCAGCGTGCCCGGCGCATGATCCCAGGGCATGATCTTCGAATAAAGGTTGAAATGGGAGCCGCCGGTCGCAAGCATCCGGTACTCGTGCCCGGCATTGCGATAGTTCGCGACCACCTTCACCTGATCGAGGCTGTGGAAGAGCCGCGTGCGATCCCTGGGCTCGAAATAGGTCGCAGAAACGATCCCGATCGCTTCGTCGAGTGCGACAGGCCATGCCACCTTCGCCTTGCGCTCCTCGCCGCTTTTGAAAAGCCAGGAAGCGCCCGCACCCTTTTCGGCACGGATCGTGTCGCCATTGACCGGATCGTGGATCGCCGAACAGACGACCTCGCCCTTCATCGTAACGGCCGCCATGATGGCAAAGAGCGGCAGTCCGGCCGCGAAGTTCGCCGTCCCATCGATCGGATCGACGATGACGGCGACGTCCGCATCGGCGATCTTGTCCAGCGTGCTGGCGTCCTTCGCGACCGATTCTTCGCCCACGAACAGCGCCTTGGACGAAAGGTTCTCGATCTCCTGGCGGATGAAGTCCTCGGTCTCGACATCGGCATCCGTCACCAGATCGATCGCCGAACTTTTCTCGCGGATATTGTCGTCGCCGAGATTGCGGAAATACGGCATGACCTTTTCCGCACCGGCTCGCTTCAGAATATCGGTCAGGCTATCAAGATCGATCGGATTATCAGCCACGTCGCATCACTCCCTGTCGCACGCTCTCGTCGATGGTCCGAGCCCGGCGAAGTCGAAGAGAGAGGGATCGAGAAGATGACTGGGTCTCGCATTGGCGAGAGCCCGCATCATCACCGCCTTGCGTCCCGGAAACCGCGTTTCCAGATCGTTCAGCATCGCCTTCGTCACGTTCCGCTGCAGACCATCCTGGCTGCCACATAGATCACACGGGATGATTGGGAACGCCATCGCTTCGGCGAAACGCGTCAGATCCTCCTCTGCGGAATTGATCAGAGGGCGAAGCACGAGGAGATCGCCCTCATCGTTCAAGAGCTTGGCCGGCATCGCCGAGAGCTTGCCGCCATGGAAAAGATTGAGGAAGAACGTCTCCAGGCAGTCGTCCCGATGGTGGCCGAGGACGAGGGCCTCGCACCCCTCCTCCCGAGCTACGCGATAAAGATGACCGCGTCTCAGCCGTGAGCAGAGCGAACAGTAGGTCGCGTTGTCGGGCAGTTTTTCGGTGACCACCGAATAGGTATCGCGATATTCTATGCGGTGCGCGATGTCGTGCTTCGTCAGCCAGTCCGGCAGCACGTGCTTGGGAAAGTTCGGCTGGCCCTGGTCCAGATTGCAGGCAAGAAGATCGACTGGCAGAAGCCCTCGCCATTTGAGGTCGAGCAGCAGCGCCAGTAGACCATACGAATCCTTGCCGCCGGAAATGGCGACCAGCCAGCGCGCACCCGGCCGCGCCATGGCATTCGCGGAGATGGTCTCGCGAACTTCCCGGATCAGCCGCTTGCGCAGTTTCTTGAACGAGGTGGAAGACGGCGCGCTGGCGAAGAGAGGATGGAAGGTGGCGTCGACGGACGCATCTGCCTCCAGCGGTCCGCCCACTTCCTCGATATTTGCGTCGTCCCGCATGCACACTGCCCTCTTCACCTGATGCCAGTTTATCTATCGGATCAGCGATAGCGATGAAACCGCGAATTCCCGGCTGCCATTCGAGGCAGCGCAACTTGCCTGCGACACCAAACACCGGAGCTTGAAGAAGGGGACCGCTCTTTATGCTCCTGATATGAAAAAAGGCCGCCCATTCGGACGGCCTTCCAAAATCTCGGTGAAGATCGAAATCGATCAGCGCGAATAGAACTCGACGACGAGGTTCGGTTCCATCTGAACCGGGTACGGCACGTCGTGCAGAGCCGGAACGCGCTGGTAGGTCGCGACCATCTTGTTGTGGTCGACCTCTATGTAGTCCGGCACGTCGCGCTCGGCGAGGCCGACGGACTCCATAACCAGGGTCATCTGCTTGGACTTCTCGCGAACCTCGATCACGTCGCCCGGCTTGCAGCGGTAAGACTGTACGTTGGTGCGAACGCCGTTGACGTTGACATGGCCGTGGTTGACGAACTGGCGCGCTGCGAAGACCGTCGGCACGAACTTCGCGCGGTAGACGATTGCGTCGAGGCGGCTTTCGAGGAGGCCGATCAGGTTCTCGGAGGTGTCGCCCTTGCGACGGGCGGCTTCCTCATAGACCTTGCGGAACTGCTTCTCACGGATGTCGCCGTAGTAGCCCTTCAGCTTCTGCTTGGCGCGCAGCTGCACGCCGAAATCGCTCATCTTGCCCTTGCGGCGCTGGCCGTGCTGGCCCGGGCCGTACTGGCGGCGATTCACCGGGGACTTCGGACGTCCCCAGATGTTTTCGCCCATGCGGCGATCGATCTTGTACTTAGCGGATGTACGCTTTGTCATCGCATTTCCTTCGACAAACAAACATGCTCGGACGCTCGATGCGCCGGGCTTTCAAGGAAACGCGCCCTCCTCTGCCCGCCTTTCGGGGGGCCGACAGGACCCGGCGAGGCGCTGCTCGTCGAAAAGTCCGCGGGACACGTTGAAAAGCCGCTCGGACGCCTGTCCGAACGGCTGGTTGGGTGAATAGTGGCTGCAAGCCGCAGCGTCAAGGCCCGGGTCTGGTTTCGCGAAGGCGATCAGATGATCGCGAGCGGCCGGGCTCTCGTCGGCGGTGGCAGGGCTGCGTCGATTTCGGAAAGGTCCTCCGCAGTGAGGTCGATCTCGGCAGCCGCAGCATTTTCGCGAACATGCGTCTCCGAAGACGCCTTCGGGATCGGAAGCACGCCGTCCTGCCGGATCAGATAGGCAAGAGCAATCTGAGCCGGTGTCGCACCGTGCCGCTCGGCAATCGGGCCAAGATGCGACTTCAGCTTCGCCGCGCCTTCGACGCCGAACGGCGTATAGGCCATCACGCCTATTTCCTGGGATCGCAGCCAGTCCCTGAACCCGAATTCGATCCCGCGCTCCGCGACGCTGTAGTAGAGCTGATTGACGACGGGCTTTGCGTTGGGTCCGAGCGCAAGCAGTTCGTCCATGTCGTCACGGTCGAGATTCGATACGCCCCAGTGCCGTATCTTTCCCTGTTCGCGAAGCGCCTCGAAGGCCTCGATCGTTTCACCAAACGGAACCGATCCACGCCAATGGAGAAGATAGAGGTCGATGTGATCGGTCCCGAGACGTTTCAGCGAAGCCTCGCAGGCCGCGATCGTTCCGGAACGCGAGGCATTGCTCGGCAGGACTTTCGAGACGAGAAAGACATCGTCGCGGACCGGGGCGATCGCTTCACCGACAAGCTGCTCCGACCGACCCGACCCGTACATCTCTGCTGTGTCGATCACCGTCATGCCGAGATCGATACCGGTTCGAAGCGCTGCGATTTCACTTTCCCGCTGCTCCGGATTGTCGCCCATATGCCAGGTGCCTTGGCCGATAACGGGTACACTTTCCCCTCGGATGAACTCTGTCTTACGCATCGTGATCCTCTGGTGCTTTCGATCCTCAGACCGCGCCATCTGGCGTGGTTCGGACCGCCGGTAAAGCGTTGGACGAGCCGAATATGAAACGGGCCGCTCGAAAGCGGCCCGCGATCAGTATCTGCCATGAGGACGAAAGCCTCACGCCGCGACGCGGTCACCTTCGGCATCACGCTTGGAGCCGACCACATGGAAGATCAGCCGCTCGGAACCGGCGGTGATCTTCACCGTGTCCTCGTCCTTCACCTTGCCAAGCAGGATTTCCTCGGCAAGCGGGTCCTGGACCTCGCGCTGAATGACGCGCTTCAGGGGACGCGCGCCATAGGCGGGATCGTAGCCCTTTCTGGCGAGCCATTCGCGGCCTTCGGCGTCAAGCTCGATCCGGATCTTGCGCTCGGCCAGAAGCTTTTCAAGACGCTCCATCTGAATGTCGACGATCGCGCCCATCTCCGAACGGTGGAGACGGTGGAAGAGGATCGTCTCGTCGACGCGGTTGAGGAATTCGGGACGGAAGGTCGCCTGAACCACCTCCATCACCCGCTCGCGCGCTGCCTCCGCATCCTCGTTTTCGCCAAGAGCCGTCAGGAATTCGGCACCAAGGTTGGACGTCATGATGATCATCGTGTTGCGGAAGTCGACCGTCCGGCCCTGCCCGTCCGTCAGACGTCCGTCGTCCAGCACCTGGAGGAGGACGTTGAAGACATCCGGATGGGCCTTTTCGATCTCGTCGAACAGGATCACCTGATAGGGCCTCCGCCGCACCGCTTCGGTCAGCGCTCCGCCTTCCTCATAGCCGACATAGCCGGGAGGCGCTCCGATCAGCCGAGCGACCGAGTGCTTCTCCATGAACTCCGACATGTCGAGGCGCACCATCGCGGCCTCGTCGTCGAAGAGGAAGCGGGCCAGCGCCTTGGTCAGCTCCGTCTTGCCGACGCCCGTGGGGCCGAGGAAGATGAAGGAGCCGATCGGTCGGTTCGGGTCCTGAAGGCCCGCCCTCGCCCGGCGCACCGCTCGGCTGACGGCCTGAACCGCCTCGCCCTGCCCGACGACGCGTTTCGCCAGCGCATCTTCCATGCGCAGCAGCTTGTCGCGTTCGCCTTCCAGCATCCGGTCGACGGGAATGCCGGTCCAGCGGGAGACGACCTGTGCCACGTGATCGGGTGTCACCGTTTCCTCGACCATGGAGCCGCTTGCCGACTGATCGGCGCTCTCGGCCTCCTTCAGCTCGGCTTCGAGCTTAGGGATCTCGCCGTAGGCGAGCTCGCCGGCGCGCTGGAATTCACCGTTTCGCTGGGCGATGGCGAGGGCATTGCGCGCTTCGTCGAGCTGCCGCTTGAGATCGGCCGCCTTGCCGAGCTTCGACTTCTCGGCCTGCCAGCTCTGGGTCAGTCGATCGGACTCTTCCTCCAGATTGGCGAGTTCGCCATCAAGACGCTCCAGCCGATCCTTCGAGGCATCGTCGGTCTCCTTGCGCAGCGCCTCGCGCTCGATCTTCAGCTGCATGACGCGCCGGTCGATTTCGTCGAGGGCCTCGGGCTTGGAATCGACCTGCATGCGCAGGCGCGCCGCGCCTTCGTCCACCAGATCGATCGCCTTGTCCGGCAGGAAGCGGTCGGTGATGTAGCGATTCGAGAGCTGCGCCGCCGCGACGAGGGCGGAGTCCGAGATGCGCACCTGATGGTGCTGCTCGTACTTCTCCTTCAGACCGCGCAGAATCGAAATCGTGTCTTCCACCGTCGGCTCCGACACAAAGACCGGCTGGAATCTGCGTGCGAGAGCGGCGTCCTTCTCCACATGCTTGCGATATTCGTCGAGCGTCGTCGCACCGACGCAGTGGAGTTCACCGCGTGCGAGAGCTGGCTTCAGGAGGTTCGACGCATCCATCGCGCCGTCCGCCTTGCCCGCCCCGACGAGCGTGTGCATCTCGTCGATGAAGAGGATCACGCCACCGGCCGCCGACGCGATTTCGGAAAGGACAGCCTTCAGCCGCTCCTCGAATTCGCCGCGATATTTCGCGCCGGCAATCAGCGCACCCATGTCGAGCGCCATCAGCTGCTTGTCGCGCAGGGATTCCGGCACGTCGCCATTGACGATGCGCAGGGCGAGACCCTCGGCGATCGCGGTCTTGCCGACGCCCGGCTCACCAATGAGCACCGGGTTGTTCTTCGTGCGCCGCGACAGAACCTGCACCGTGCGGCGGATTTCGTCGTCACGGCCGATCACCGGATCGAGCTTGCCTTCACGCGCAACGGCGGTCAGGTCGCGAGCGTATTTCTTGAGGGCGTCGTAACCGCTTTCGGCTGACGCCGTGTCGGCGGTCCGGCCCTTGCGCAGATCGTTGATCGCGTCGTTGAGGCCGTTCGCGGTGACTCCGGCCTTCTTCAGGATATCGGCCGTTTTCGCGGACTTCTCGACGGTCATCGCGAGAAGCAGCCTTTCGACCGAGACGAAGCTGTCGCCGGCCTTCTTGGCAATTTCTTCGGCCGTCGCGAAGACCTTGGCGAGTGGCTGGGCAAGATACATCTGGCCGTTGCCTGTAACCTTCGGCATGGCGTCCAGCGCAGCATCGACAGCAAGGCGCACGTCCTTTGGACGGCCTCCGGCCTTTTCGATAAGACCGGCCGCCATTCCTTCCTCGTCGTCGACGAGAACCTTCAGAAGGTGTTCCGGTGTGAATTGCTGATGGTCGCGGGACACGGCCATCGTCTGTGCGGCCTGGATGAAGCCGCGAACCCGTTCGGTGTATTTTTCGATATTCATCGTCGTCTCCCACTATCGATACGACCCGCATTCGGCATCGTTCGAACATGTTTCGGAGCACGGCCCCCTGACCATCAGGCAAGCCGCCCACGACGAATATGGATATTGCGCTGCGTCCAAAAAAGACTGTCACGCCCTGTGGGGCGCACAAAAAGAAAGGGCCCCGATCATCTCGGAGCCCACGTTTCTTCGCAGTAAGAAGGGTTTGTCAGCCCCGCACCTGGCGCTTTGCCTGCAGGGGATCGGCTGCCAGTACCGCAAACACAAGAACGGCGACAACAGCATAGACGAGATTGAAGCCGAGAAGCATGCTCCAGGGTGCATCCGCGCCGCCGAAGACGAATTTCGTCAGAACGGCAGCGACCACATCACACCAGACGATGCCAACGACAATCGCCCAACCAATCGACATGCTCACGAAGAATGCCGGGAGCACCACGGCGATCGCGATCGAGACCCCATACTTCCCGAGATTGGTGACGAAAGCAGAAAAGTCGCCTCCGGCGATGACAGCGACGGCAGCACCTGTCGCGATGCAGCCCAAAATGCCACCAAGGATAATTCCCAGAATGATGCGGTATGTCATTCGACCCTCCTAAGCACCGAGATCGTCAGTTCGGTCAGGAGGACTCAGCAGGCGCCGACCCCTCTCGCACGACCAATCAACTACCCGCAGCTTCGAGGAAGTCAAGAATTGAAACCGACCGCTGAAATAGCTTACTTTTCGGGAACGCAACCGAATACCCTTCTAAAGTGCATTGTTGCGCTTTAGCTGTGGATATCCGGCTGAGCTTTTAATATTTGCAAGAAGATTTGGATCGTCAGCTTCGAATGATCACCCGTTCGAAGCCAGCAGGAAGTCTGGAAGTTCATTCTGCTCGTCGGATGACTTCGCCGTCTGCGAATCGTCCTCGGCGGATTTCACTTTCCGTGGCCGACCCGGCCGGCGCTTCGGCTTGCTCTCGGCATCGTCGCTCTGGCCTGTGGCCTCGGACGTCTCTGCGTCTTCTGCCTTCACCTTCCGCGGGCGTCCGCGTTTGCGCGGCTTTTCGGTTTGATCTTCGCTCTCGCGCGCCACGGCGTCCTGGGCGTTTTCCGTTTCATCGGATTCGCGCTTCGTATTGCGATCGCGAGCCTGGCGATCACGCCTCTCCGAACCGTCACTCTCCTGCGGTTTCTGGAACTGTTCGTCGGCGGGTGCCGAGTGCTCGGCGATCACCGGCTGAGGGCCGGTACCGGCGGGCTCGTTCTCAGATGAGCGATCGCGCTTCTGCCGATCGTCGCGTCCATTGCGGTCGCGGTTGTCGCGATTGCGGCGCTCGTTACGATCGTTGCGGTCGTTTCGATCACTCCCATCGCGATCCCGACGCTCGCCCCGCTCTTGCCGGTCCTGCCGATCGTTGCGGTTCTGCCGGTCGCCGTCATTGTTCGAATTTTGCTCCGAACGATCCTGACGATCATTGTTGCCGAACTCGCGGCGGTCGAAACGATCGTTGCCGGAATACTGATCGTCGTCGTCATCGTCGCGCTGATCGCGATCGTCGCGCTGATTCTGGTTCTGTGGCTGCGCCTGCGCGATAATCCGATAATAATGTTCGGCATGCTGCAGGTAGTTTTCAGCCATGACCCGATCGCCGGAAGCCGACGCGTCACGCGCGAGCTGAGCGTACTTGTCTGCGATGTGTTGCGCGTTGCCGCGGATCTTCACGTCGGGACCGTTCGACTCGTAGCTCCTGGAAAGCGGGTTCGGTCCTTTACGTCCGCGACCGCGCATCCGGTTCTTCTGCTGTCCTGGCCTCATGCTTTTCCTATTCTTACCCGAAGACCGGTTTCAGTTCGGTCATCGTCCTTCTAACGTGGGAGGGCACACCTTGCCCGAGCGTGCGGCCGCAACCTTTTGCGCCGCAGAATAAGACAATCTGATGGTTTCGATACGCCGATCGTCCAAACGGTAATTCGGCATTCGAGGAACGCGGTTTCTTAGCGCCTAATCATTCCACGGCTCCGAAGCGTGTTCGGTAAACCCGAGGAAATTCCTCGCCAATCATGTTCGCTGTCCAACAGACCGTAATAGGGAATTCGGCGCCCTACAAGCCCTAATTTCTAGGATTTCGAGCAACAGGACAAACCGCATGACGCAAAATCACCGAAATCGGTCGCCGCGTTGTCCATCACGTGAAGCGAAGGGCGCGAACGACGCCACCATAGTCCTTTTTCCATTCGGACAAAGTAAAACCCTGCTTTTCGAAAATGCAGGTAACCGCGTCTTGTTGATCAAAACCGATTTCGACGATCACCGATCCGCTTTTGCAAATAATGCTTCGCGTTTCGGATGCGATCGCTCGATAAGCCTCCAATCCATCTTCCCCGCCATCCAGAGCCGCCATAGGATCGTAATCCCGGACTTCCGACGACAGGCCTGCGATGTCCCTTGTGGGAATATATGGAGGATTGGAGATCACCAGATCAAGAGGGCCGGCGATTCCTGCGGCATATTCCGTGCGAACCGCTTTAAACCGATCGTTCACCTCGAGACGCTCCGCGTTACGGCGCGCGGTCGCGAGCGCGTCTTCACTGATGTCGGTCGCAACTGCTGTGGTGCCGGGAAGCTCCGCAAGGATCGACAGGGCGATCACGCCTGACCCCGTGCCGATATCGAGGAAACGCAACGGGCGATCGCCCGCTACCGATTTCAGGAAAGCGATCCCCGTTTCGACAACGATTTCCGTATCCGGCCTCGGTTCGAGCGTGCCTGCAGAGAGTTCGAACTCGTAGCCGAAGAAACCGCGCCGACCCAGAATACGGTGGACCGGCTCCCCTGCCCTTCGCCGCGCGACGAAAGCTGAAAACCGCGCCTCGGCTTCTGGTTCAATCGGCCGTTCCCGCCGCGCGAGCAGAGCGGATGTCTCGATATCGAGCGCGCCGGCCATCAGAAAACGGGCATCCAGCTCGGCATCCGCAATCTGCGCGTCTTTCAGCTCTCGAACGGCCAGGCGGAGCAACCCGCCGATCGTCGGCGTAGCGGTCATATCACTCATCGGCACCGACGGCAGCGAGGAGTTTCGCCTGATGGTCGGAGACGAGCGCGTCGACGAGTTCCTCCATTTCCCCTTCGATCACCTTGTCGAGCTTATAAAGTGTCAGATTGATGCGATGGTCCGTCACTCGGCCCTGCGGGAAATTGTAGGTGCGGATGCGTTCGGAACGATCACCCGAACCAACTTGGCTCTTGCGTGCGGCGGAGCGCTCGTCGTCGTATTTCTGGCGCTCCATGTCGTAGAGCTTAGCCTTCAGCACTTGCATCGCCTGGGCACGGTTCTGGTGCTGGGACTTTTCCGAGGACGTCACGACGATGCCGGTCGGCAGATGGGTGATGCGGACCGCAGAATCCGTCGTGTTGACGTGCTGGCCACCAGCACCCGACGATCGCATCGTGTCGATGCGGATATCTTCGGCGCGCACATCGACATCGATGTCCTCGGCCTCCGGCAAAACGGCCACCGTCGCAGCAGAGGTATGGATACGCCCGCCGGATTCCGTCTCGGGCACCCGCTGGACGCGGTGAACACCGGACTCGAATTTGAGCCTTGAGAATACGCCGTTCCCCTTGATCGCGGCGATCACTTCCTTGAAGCCACCGATCTCGCCTTCGCTTGCGGAAAGCAGCTCTACTTTCCAGCGGTTCAGTTCCGCGTAGCGCTGATACATCCGGTAGAGATCACCGGCGAAAAGCCCGGCCTCCGAGCCACCTGTCCCTGCTCGAATTTCCAGGATCGCGCCCTTCGCGTCGGCGGCATCCTTCGGCAGGAGCAGGATCTGAATGCGTCCGCGCAGGAATTCGCGCTTTTCCTTCAGGTCCGCGATTTCCGCTTCGGCGAGGCCGCGCATCTCGCGATCGGCCTCAGGGTCGTTCAGGAGAGTTTCTGCGTCCTGGAGTTCGGTCTCAAGCGCCCGGAATTCTCGTATCGCAAAAACGACCTCCTCCAGCGAGGCATATTCCGCAGCCAGCTTCGAATAGATTTCGTGCTCCGGCCCCTTCGCCATATCCATTTCGAGGCGTTCGAAGCGGGAGAGGATTTCGTTGAGTGCGGCTGTCGGTAGATTGGCCATATTGGGAATGGACTTTCGGTGGGACTTCCGGCCGTCTCGGCTGCTTCATCAGCCGCGGCACTCCGTGGTGCCTGAAATATCGTCGGTTCGGGAAGCCTGACTGTTTGAGGGCGTTCCTACTGCGTCGCTCGCCGCCGGAAAAGGCCTTGGCGCCAGGAATGGATAATCGACCGGCTACAACGGCACGCCGTTCGCCACCGCGAATTCCGTCAGCATGGGCAGAAGATCGGCAGGCGGCTCCTGGCTCGCAAGCTGTTCGTCCACAAGCTGCGTCGCTTTGACGACATCGAGTTCGAGAATCATCGCTTTCACCGGCCCGATCGAGGGTGGCGCCATGGAAATCGACCGGAAACCGATCGCGAGCAGGGCGAGCGCCGCGACGGGTCTCGCCGCCATCTCGCCGCAGAGGGTGACGGGCACACCATGGCGATTTCCGGCATCGATGATCGTCTTCAGAGCTCGCAGGAAGCTCGGGGAGAGATCCGAAAATCGGTTGGCGACCCGTGGATTGCCCCGGTCAACGGCATTGAAGAACTGGAAGAGATCGTTCGAGCCGACGGACATGAAGTCCAGATGCGGCATGATCTGGTCGAGCTGGAAAATGAGGCTCGGCACTTCCAGCATCGCGCCGAATTTCAGGCTGCTCGGTCTTGCATAGCCGAAGCGATCGAGATGGGCGAGTTCGCGATCGACGATCTTTCGCACTGCATGGATTTCGTAGCAATCGGAAACCATCGGCACCATGAAACGCAATTCGCGTCCCGCTGCGGCTTTCAGGAGCGCGCGAAGCTGCGTGCGCAGAAGTCCAGGCCTGTCGAGAGACAGCCGAACCGCACGATAGCCGAGCGCCGGGTTCTCTTCGGAGAGCTTGGCGAGGTAAGGCAGCACCTTGTCGCCGCCGACATCAAGCGTGCGGAACGTCACGGGCTTGCCCGCCGCGGTATCGAGCACGGCCTTGTAGAGCCGCTGCTGGTCGTCGGTGCGCGGCATGGTCGAGGCGATCATGAACTGGAGCTCGGTGCGGAAAAGCCCGATCCCCCCGGCTCCCGTCTCTTCGAGATGCGGCAGGTCGACCAGGAGGCCCGCATTCATCTGAAGATCGATCTTCACGCCGTCGCGGGTCACCGCAGGCCGATCGCGCATCCCCGCATAGCGCTCCTTGCGCTTGGTGCGGAATGCGATCTTGTCGTTGTAGGTCTCGATCACGTCCTGCATCGGGCGCAGGTGGACGCAGCCATCTTCCCCGTCGACGATCGCGACATCGCCATTTTCGGCCATGGAAACGATACCAGCAGCCTGACCAACCACCGGAATTCCGAGCGCCCGCGCGACGATCACCACATGGCTTGTCGCAGCGCCTTCCTCCAGCACAAGAGCCTTGATGTGACTGCGGCGGTAATCAAGAAGCTGCGCCGCGCCCATATTGCGCGCAACGAGAATCGCATCGTTGATCTCCTCGAGCGCCGAGCTTGAATGACCGATCAGCTGGCGCAGCAACCGGTTCGCCAGATCGTCGAAATCGTGCAGCCGCTCCCGGATATAGGCGTCGGAGAGATGCATCATCCGCGCACGCATGTCGGACTGGACTTTTTCGACCGCGCCTTCCGCCGTCAATCCGTTGCGGACTGCTTCCTCCAGCCGGCGAACCCAGCCGCGGTCGTAGGCGAACATGCGATAGGCTTCGAGAACGGCCTTGTGTTCGCCCTCGCCCGGAATGTCCCGCCGCGAGATCATGTCTTCGATTGACGAGCGAAGCTCCGAAAGTGCTTCGTTCAGCCGCTCGACTTCTTCTTCGACATGCTCGTTGAAGAGATTGGTGACGACGACGCGCGGTTCGTGCAGCACGACATGGCCGAGGCCGATACCGTCTGAAAGCGCATCGCCGTTGAAGCTGACGGGCCTCGAAAGATCGAGCGTGACGCCAGGGCGCGAGAGCCCTTCCAGACCACCGCCCGCGATCATCTCCGCGACGACCATCGCCACGGTTTCGAGCGCCTCGGATTCTTCTTCCTTGTAGAGGCGCTCGGTCTTGTTTTGCACCGTCAGGACGCCGAGCGTCCGCCCTGCCCTCAGGATCGGCACGCCGAGGAAGGACGTGTAGACCTCCTCGCCGGTCTCCGGAATATAGGTGAAGGCAGGATGGTGCTGGGCCTGCTTCAGGTTGAGTGGCCGGGCCGTCGCCGCGATCGTGCCAACCAGACCCTCGCCGAGGCGCAGCTGTGCCAGATGGACCGATCCGGGATTGAGGCCTTGGGTGGCGTAGAGTTCGAGAACGGAATCGGAGCGCAGGACGTAGAGCGAGCAGACCTCGGCGACCATATTGCTCGCGATGAGCTCGACGATCCTGTCGAGTCGCGTCTGGCGATCGAGCGACTCTGCCATGAGCGCCCGTATGCTGCGCATCAGAACGCGCGGACCTGATATGTCGCTTCCGATCACGCGTGACGTCCGTTTCTAAAGCAAAGGCCGATCAGGCGTCGGCGACCTTGACCGCCAATACCTGACCTTCGTTCGTTTCAATTTGCAACGGAACCCCGTTCCGCACGCCTGATGCTGTCCCCTCACATCGGCTTGGCGTGTCTTTAACGGGGCTCTGTAACCGCATCAAGTCTCCCGCGCTCGTTCGGCATCAGCTATTCAGAGATGCATTTCCTCCGGGCGGGACTTCGAAGGGACCGGCGCTTGCCGGTCCACCCAATGTTGGGAGGCTTGTCCCATGTCGGGACAAGGCGGTCAAACCTTGTCCAATCCGTAGACGGAATGGAGGCGGCGCACCGCGAGTTCGGTGAAGTCGCTGTCGATCAGGATAGAGATCTTGATTTCCGAGGTGGTGATCGCCCGGATATTGACCGGGATCTTCGCCAGCTCCTTGAAAGCCGTCGCGGCGACACCGGTATGGCTGCGCATTCCGATGCCGATGACCGAAACCTTGGTGAGCCCGGCCTCGCTCTGGATCGCGTCATAGCCGCTTTCGGCCTTCGTCTTTTCGAGGACATCGACGGCCTTGGAAAGGTCGGCGGCCGGAACCGTGAAGGTCATGTCCGTCGATTCGCCCGATTCCGAAATGTTCTGGACGATCATGTCGACGTTGACGCCGGCATCGGCCAACGGGCCGAAGATCGCGGCGGCAACGCCGGGACGGTCGGCGACGCGCCGCAACGAAATCTGCGCTTCGTCCTTCGAATAGGCGATGCCGGAGACGACTTCCTGTTCCACGATCTCATCCTCGTCACAAATCAGCGTTCCCGGGGGATTTTCGAAATCACCCATCTCCGGGGCATCGGGATCATCGAATGAGGACCGCACGAAGGTGCGGACCTTATGAACCATCGCAAGTTCGACCGAGCGCACCTGAAGAACCTTCGCACCGAGGGATGCCATTTCCAGCATCTCTTCGAACGCGATCTTGTTCATGCGGCGCGCCTTGGGAGCGATGCGCGGGTCGGTCGTATAGACGCCGTCGACATCCGTATAGATATCGCAGCGATCCGCGTTGAGCGCGGCTGCGAGCGCGACGGCCGACGTGTCCGATCCACCCCGACCAAGCGTCGCGATACGATTGTCCGGCGCGATTCCCTGGAAGCCGGCGACGATCGCCACCTGCTTCTCGGAGAACCGGCGGACGATTTCCGATCCGTCGATATCGCCGATGCGCGCGGCACCGTGTGCGTCGTCGGTCTTCAGCGGGATCTGCCAGCCGAGCCAGGAGCGCGCGTTGACGCCCATTTCCTGGAGCACGATCGCCAGAAGCCCCGCGGTTACCTGCTCGCCGCTTGCGACGACAGCATCGTATTCGCGTGCATCGTGCAGCGGGCTCGCCTCGCGGCACCAGCCAACGAGTTCGTTGGTCTTACCGGCCATCGCGGATACGACGACGGCGACATCGTGGCCGGCATCGAACTCGCGTTTGACGTGCCGGGCCACATTCCGGATGCGGTCGATGTCGGCAACCGAAGTGCCGCCGAATTTCAGAACGAGACGGGCCATGGAATGATGAGCAGGGCGGCAGCCAGACGCTTGAAAAGTCCGCCGCGAAGTCCTTCGGGTTACGTAGTGGATGTCTGCGCGGCGCTGTCGCACCGAAAAGCGCGAGTTCCCTAACCGAGGCCGTTCGATTTTACAACGGTGAATGAGTGGGAAGAGCGAACAGGGCGGCAGGAATGCTCACAGCCTGCGCGGCATCACGGCGCATCGTCCGGCGATTTACCTTGACTTCGTTGCCGCCCGCCGAAATTCGATGATCGAGAGAGACTTCAAATCGCGCAGGACAGAGCCATGAGCCAAGCACAGGGAAATACGATCGACCAGGACGAGATCGACCGGTTCTCCAAGCTCGCGGCAGAGTGGTGGAATCCGAAGGGCAAGTTCAAGCCGCTACACAAGTTCAATCCCACCCGTCTCGAAGAGATTCGCGAACAGGTCGCCCTCAATTTCGATCGGCCGCTCGGGCAGTCGAAGCCCTTCGCAGGCCTTTCGCTCCTCGACATCGGTTGCGGCGGCGGGCTGATTGCCGAGCCGATGCGGCGCCTCGGCTTCGACGTAACGGCTGCGGACGCTTCGGAGACGAATGTCGAGGTCGCAAAGCTCCACGCCAAGGAAGCCGGTCTGGACATCGATTATCGGGCAACGACCGCCGAGGCGATCGCGACGGAAGGCAAGACCTTCGATGTTGTCCTGGCGCTCGAAATCGTCGAGCACGTTGCCGACGTGCCGTTCTTCCTGACGACCTGTGCTGACATGGTGAAGCCGGGAGGGCTTCTTTTCGTCGCGACGATCAACAGGACGGCCAAGGCCCTCGCATTCGCGATCGTCGGCGCGGAATACGTGCTGGGCTGGTTGCCCAAAGGCACTCACCAGTACTCCAAACTTGTCCGTCCGGAAGAGATCGAGGGACCAGTCAGCGCAGCCGGCATGAGCGTGATCGAAGAACTGGGTGTCGTCTATCATCCGCTCGAAGACGCCTGGAAACGGTCAACGGACACCTCTGTTAACTACATGACCATCTCGCGCCGCCCTGCCGCCTGATCTGGGCTCGACACAGACGAGATCGCCGGGGCTGAAAACCCTGTTTCGCGGGCTCAGTGTGTCCTATTTACTTCATGGTAACGTGAGCAAATTATTCAGGCAGGTCGAGCACTCTTAAAGCGCGAGTTAAGCTTTGAGTAACCACGATCGGCTTATCATCCGAAAATCGCGCATGAAGCGCCATTCGGCCAAGCTGTGACGACCGTCTGTATGTGGTCTTCCGGCAGCAGCATGTGAGGACGAATATGCCCACCCACAATTCGGAGAACGCGATCCGCGAACAGTCCTGTCCGATTTCGCTGGATCTCCTGGCAAAACTCATTCGGACCGAGGACGATGTTCGCGAAGAACTGATCCTTGAGATTCCCGGCGAGGAACGGGCTGCGCTTGGTTTCTTCTGCTACAGCCGGGTCCACCTCAGAAGCCTTGCGTTCGACGTGGTCCTGCAGTGCGAGATGAAGGATCTTCGTCAGTATGCGGGCGCCAAGGGCGACCTCCTTCGGCAGCAGGCTCTCGACTTCAAGAAGCAAGCAGCTTCAAGGAATCGCAGCAGTCGGGGCATCACGCTTGCACGGCGCGCAGTCGCTTGACGCCGAGCGATCTGCCCGCCGTAACGTAGCCAACGCAGATAAAAGTCAGTTCTTGTCTTCCGGTAGAGCTGGCATCGGGAAGGCCATGATGCCCTCCTCGTGAAGAGCCTTGACCTCTTCGCGGCTCGCTTCGCCGTAGACGCCCTTCTTCGTGCTCTCCCCGTAGTGGACGCGCCGCGCCTCCTCGGCGAATTTCGTGCCGACATATTCCGATTTCTTGCGCAGGGCACGGACCTCTGTCTGCAACGCGGACCACAGCTCTTTCATCTTTGCTAAATTCTGATCGGGAGGCGTTTCGGCGGCCACCGTCGTCACGCTACCCGACGTCGATTCGGACTGGGTATCGGAGGCTTCCTTGGAAGCGTCCGTCTTTGCGTTTAATCCTATCGCAGGCCGCATCAGAGCCTTTTCGACATTCGTTTCGCCACAATAGGTACAAGTGACGAGACCGCGACTCAGCTGCGTTTCGAAATCGGATGTGGACCGGAACCAACCATCGAAACGATGCCCGTCACAGCACTTCAGCGCAAAATGAATCATTTCGCGGCCATCTTGGGCTGGCGAGACACCTCGTCTGCGCCGTCTGAACCGACGGCATTCGACACCACGACCCTCTTCCCGGCGGACTGGAAGACGCGGGCATTGGAGAGAGTGGGAATTTTCGCCCGGGTCTGGCCGACGAGAGAGAGATCGATGTCGGCGACGGCGATGCCGGGTTCGTTGCCCTGAACCTCCGCGAGGACGCGGCCCCAGGGATCGACGATCAGCGAATGGCCGTAGGTGTCGCGCCCGTCCTCGTGAACACCGCCCTGTGCTGCTGCAATCACGAATGCTCCGTTCTCTATCGCCCGGGCCCGCAGCAAAACGTGCCAATGCGCCTCGCCGGTCTGGCGGGTGAAGGCGGCCGGCGCGGTGAGGATATCCGATCCGGCGATCGCTTCTTCGCGGAATAGATGCGGGAAGCGCATGTCGTAGCAGATCGCGAGCCCCAGATTCGCCGAAGTGCCATTTGGTGTGATCGCGGCGATCGTGGCGTCTCCGCCCGGCCGATAGGTCCGCGATTCCCGCCAGCTTTCGCCGCCGTCGAGATCGACGTCGAACATGTGGATCTTGTCGTAGGACGCCAGCTTACCGCCGTCGGGACCGAAAACGATGGCGCGATTGGCGACCTGTCCGTCTTCCAACGCGACGGCAATCGACCCGACATGGATATGAATGGCGTGTGCCTTGGCGAGCCGCGCGGCTGTCAGCGCCACCGGATCATCGGCCTCGGGAGTGAGATACTGCCTGAGGGTCTCGCGGTCGCGCTGAACCATGTTGGTCATCTCAGGCGACTGAACGTAGTCCGCCCCGGCTGCGACCGCTTCCTCGACGAGCGCGGCGAAGCGATCGGCGTTCTCCGCCGGATCGATACCCGATCGCATCTGAAGAACGGCGGCGCGAAAGACGGTCATTCCTGTAAATTCCCTATCGAGATCGCCCGCCAGATATCACGCGTTGAGCATGGGATCGAGCTTGCCGGCCCGTTCGAGCGCGAAGAGATCGTCGCAGCCTCCCACATGGGTCTCGCCGATGAATATCTGCGGAAACGTCGAGCCGCCCTTGGCCCGCTCGCGCATTTCCTGCCGCAGCTCCGGCGAGCCGGTTGCGTCTTTCTCTTCATAAGCAACGCCCTTTTCGTCCAGCAGCCGTTTGGCCCGGGCGCAGAAGCCGCAGAGCTGGCGAGTGTAGATGGTTATGTCGGGCATGAGACCTTCCTGACGCTGGAACGGTGCGAATTGATCGAGGATATGGCCTTACATATCGAAAGCCGCAACCCGCGCGAACGTCAGCACATTCACCGAATGCGCTCCGGCGCGTTTCAGCGCCTTCGTCGCGCTTGAGGCTGTCGACCCCGTAGTGAAGACGTCGTCGATGAGAAGAACGGACTTTCCAAGCACCTCATCGCGGCGTTCCGCTCGGACCTTGAAGGCACCACGGACATTGTCACGCCGCTGGTTGCGGCCGAGGCCAACCTGCTTCCTCGTCGGTTTGATGCGATCGAGAGCAGCCGGCGCAAACTGGAGACCCGTGGTCTTTGCGATGGAGCGCCCGATTTCGGCGGACTGGTTGAATTGCCGCTGCCAGAGCCGCCGTCTGTGAAGCGGCACCGGGATGACCACATCGCTCGCTGCAACGAGCTCACCTCCGGCTCGCATCATCCAGGCCGCCATCAGCGGTACGAGATCGAGCCGATCGCGATATTTGAGCGAGGACACCAACCGGCGCGCCATGTCGTCGTAGAGAACGACGGCGCGCAGTTTTTCGAAGGGCGGCGGATCGGCGATCGCTTCGGCCGAGACGATCCCCTCACCCGGATCGTAGGAAAAAGGCAGGCAGAGAATGTCGCAATAGGGTCGTTCGATAAACCGGAGTTTGGCCCAACAAGCAGGGCATAAAGCGGAGGGCTGACCGACGCCGATCCCGCAGCCTGTGCAGATCGGCGGGAACAGAAGATCGCCGAGACGCCTTGCCAATTGATCGCCGCGCTGCTTCAGGGCCTGCAAGTTCCGAAACCTTTCGCAGCTGGTGGGCATCTCGTGGGGAGAAGCCACATTGGGCCCGGCACTATGCCGGAACATCCTGACTATATCCGCGTCCGCGCGGGAAGACACATTATCAAGAGGCGGTTATGTCGATTGCGCCGGAAACATCGGTCGGAACAGTTATCGATCGAGAACTGACGACCCGGCGCCGGGTCCGCCGCGCCGTCGCTCAAGGTGGCGATCGACCGGATTTTCTCCATCAGGTTTCGGCGGAAGAACTGACGGAGCGGCTCAGCGTCACCAAGCGCGAGTTCGAACGATGTCTTCTCGTCGACGACGTCTACGCTGCTCTCGGGCCGAGGATTGCAGGGCTGGCAAATGTCGACGCCGTGATATCGAGCGCTCCGCATCCGCAGCTTCTCGAAGGGGCGCCCGCCGCCGTGGTCGCGGACGAGGAGGCCCTGCCCTTTGCAGCCGGATCGCTCGATCTCGTCCTTTCCAATCTCACCCTTCATCTGACCAATGATACGCCAGGGACGCTCATCCAGATCAGGCGAGCGCTCAAACCGGACGGGCTCTTCTCCGCGGCTTTGCTGGGTGGCGAAACGCTGAACGAACTGCGTCAGTCGCTCCTCGCAGCCGAAGCGGAGGCCTCCGGAGGCGTCTCCCCACGCGTCGTCCCGTTTCCCGATATTCGAGACCTGGGCGGCCTGCTTCAGCGTGCCGGCTTCGCCCTTCCTGTCACCGATCAGGATCGGCTGACCGTTCGATATGACACGATGTTCGAGCTGATGCGCGATATTCGCGCGATGGGGCTCGCTAACAGTCTCGTTCAGCGATCGCGTCGCCCCTCGACCCGAGCGTTCTTTCTTCGGGCTGCCGAAATCTATGCGGATCGGTTCTCGGACGCCGACGGACGCATTCGCGCAACGTTCGACTATGTCTATCTGTCTGGATGGGTACCGCATGAAAGCCAGCAGAAGCCGGCCCGGCGCGGCAGCGCCAAGGCCAGCATGAAAGACGCGCTGGAACACCGCGAACGGTAATTTGCGGGCACTTTCAACAGCGTTTTCACGAGAGCCGGAAAGCGGCAGGCGGTCAGCCGCCGGCTATGGCGTTGGCGACCGCAGTCGAGATATTGGCGAACGCGGTCGGTAGATCGAGTAGTGCCAGACTGGAGACCAGCCCGACTGCGATAATGCCTGCGATCAGTACGTATTCGATCGCAGTTGCCCCACTCTGGTCCTCGACCAGGGAACTCATTTTCTGCAGAGCGCGTACAGGCTTCGAAATCGGTTCACTCGCCATCAGCACGCCCCCTGCTGGCGTCCATCCGGCCACATCAGGCAAGGGCCCGCACCCGATTGAAGGACGCTGCGCTGAACTCGATAGGTGGTCGACCGAGCCTGCGAGGTGATCGACCCGGTCGTCATCTGATCGATGTTGGCGCCGCTCATGGCCGCCAAGGTGCTGTTCTGTCCCTGCTTCACGGCCGGAACCACGATCAGCGTCACGGCAGCGACACCGAGGCCGAAGAGGACCGAACCCCGGATCAGGACCGACCTGAAATGACTCAGAGGCGAAGTCAGATCGTAGTCGTCGATGTCCTTGCTTCTGATTTCGAATTCGGTCATCGATCTCTCGTTTCCGGCTTCAGGCACTGGTCGCGATCATCCCTCGGAACAGATGAACTTTCGCTTAAAACCGTGTTCAGTTTGCACAGACAATTTTATCTTTTTCAGAAGATAGGCCGTTACTTACGCTAGGTTAGTCTGTTGTCGTGATTCTTATGGTTGGCTAGATCTTATCCGAGAAGCTCCACCAGCGGTGGAATCAACGGCTCGTCGGCCGGCGGCATAGGATATGACCGAAGATCCCGAGCACGAACCCATTTGAGCGCCTGCCCTTCCTGCCCTCGGGGGATACCTTCGTAACGCCGGCATACGTAAAGCGGCATGAAGAGATGGAACGCGTCGTAGCTGTGGCTCGCGAAGGTCAGCGGGGCAAGGCACGCAGACCGCGTCTCGATTCCGAGTTCTTCGCGAAGCTCCCGGATCAGCGTTTCCTCGGGCGTTTCTCCCGGTTCCAGCTTTCCGCCCGGAAACTCCCACATGCCTGCGAGGTTCTTTCCCTCCGGACGCTGCGCCAGAAGAATTCTGCCGTCCTGATCGATCAGCGCACAGGCCGTGACGAGGAGAACGGGTTTATGCGATCCGTCGGTCATTGTGTGGACGTGTTTCTGGTGCGGTATTCGTACCGATAGGCTTCCTGAAAGCCGAAGGATCGATAAAGCGCGAGACCGGCCTCGTTCGAGGCTTCGACCTGCACCCAGGCCGTTTTGGCACCGCGATGGCGCACATGGCCGAGGGCCGAACTGACGAGATCGCGGCCAAATCCCTCGCGCCGCCGACCGCTTGCGACCGCGACGTCGAGAACCCCTGAGATATCCCGCTCGTGGATCGCCATCGCGACGCCGAGCGGCTTCCCGTCGACATCTTCCCTGATGAACATCGTCTTGACCGGCGCAATATCCTCGATCACGCGCTTCAGGCCGTTGGCGAGTTTCGGCGAGCGTTCGTGTACCGTGAGACTCGCTTCGACATAGCGCTCGACATCCTTGAACGGCAGGCGGTCGATCGAACCCGACAGATCGATTGCGGACAGATCTGCGGTCAGGACGCAGGTTTCGTCGAACCGCTTCCAGCCCTCGACATCGAGGTGGTCGACCAGTTCCTTGGGCGCGAGCGGCGACAGGCGGAACGTCAGAGTGCGTCCCGCATCGCGAAAGCGTTGCGATGCCTGTTCGATGCGCTCGGCGATCCTCGCATTGTCGCCGGGATCGAGCGGATTGACGGAATTCAGGCGTTTCGCCGGATAGGCCGGCGTCAACCGGATGGCCCAGGTGCCGTCGAACTCGGTCGACGTCGCTGGAAACGCGCGGAAGCCCAGCGCTTCGAGACGCCTGATCTTCGCGAGTTGGCTGCTAAGGTCAGCTTCTGTAGTCGCCATTGATCGCGACATACTCCTTCGTCAGATCGCAGGTGTAGACCGTCCAGCGGCCTTCGCCGAGACCGATATCGACCCCGACCTCGATCGTGTCGTGCTTCATGACGGCAGCCGCGACGCTTTCCTCGTAGTCGGGATCGCGTTCGCCGTCGACCGCCACGCGAACATCGCCGAACGAAATCTTCAGCCGGTCCCGATCGGCTTCCTCTCCGGCCTTGCCGACAGCCATGACGACCCGGCCCCAGTTTGCGTCCTCGCCGGCGACAGCCGTCTTCACCAGCGGAGAATTGGCGATAGACATCGCGATCCGCTTGGCCGAAAGGTCGCTCACAGCGCCCTTCACGCTGACCACGATCTCTTTTCGTGCGCCCTCGCCGTCCCGCGCGATCTGGCGGGCGAGGTCGAGGCAGAGTCCGTTGAGAGCTTCCTTGAATTCTGACAGGCGCGGATCGAGCGCATCCCCGATCGGCTCGCAACCACGAGCCTGCGCGGCCCCGGTCGCGAAGAACAGCAGTGTGTCCGAGGTGGACGTGTCGCCATCGACCGTCGTCGAGTTGAAGCTTGGCGCGACGGCGTCGGCCAGCATGGCCTGAAGCGCCGGCGCTGAAACGGGTGCGTCCGTGGCGATGAAGGACAGCATCGTCGCCATGTCGGGCGCGATCATGCCGGCGCCCTTGGCAATGCCGTTGATCGTTACCGGCACGCCGTCGATGGATACCGTTCGCGAGAGGAGCTTCGGATAGGTATCCGTCGTCATGATCGCATCGGCCGCTTCACGCCAGCGATCGGGCTTTGCCTCATCTGCCAGATCGTCGAGAAGACCGACGAACTTCGTCTGATCGAGCGGCTCGCCGATAACACCCGTCGAAGCGAGGAATATCTCGTCCGGCGAACAGCCGACAGCCTTCGCCGCCGCCTCGCTCGTCAATCGCGTCGATTCCTCGCCGCGCTTGCCGGTGAATGCATTGGCATTGCCCGAATTGACGACGAGCGCCCTCGCCCGCCCGACGGCAAGATTGCGTCGGCAGACATCCACCGGCGCCGAGGCGCAGCGGGAGGTCGTAAAGACGCCCGCGACCGCAGCCGGTTCGTCGAAGACCATAAGCAGGAGATCGGTGCGCCCGGCATATTTGATGCCCGCTGATGCGGTTGCGATGCGCAGGCCGTCGATCGCGGGAACATCGGGAATGGAGGCGGGCGCAAGCGGCGAAACGTGCGGTGCCGTTTCCGGCGTCGATTTATGCGGCATGATCATGGTCTCATACTGGGGCCGGAAACGGTTTGCCGTCTCCTATAACAAAATGGCCGTCTCCTACGAAGACGGCCACATCCTGCTTCTACATCTTCTTACCGCCAGCGGCCGAAGGATCAGTTCGCGGTTCCGCCGCGCATCTCGGCGGCAGCCGCATCGGCCTTGGCCTTCAGCTCGTCCATCTGCTTCTTCACGGCCGGATCGACATAGGTGACGCCGAGCTTCTCGCGCGCATCGCCGACGAGACCGACATACTTCTCCTGAAGAACGGCGCGGCGAATCTGGTCCTGAACCTGTTCGAAAGACGGCGGTTCTGCCTGGCGCTTTTCCTCGACCTTGATCACGTGCCAGCCGTATTCGGTCTTGACCGGCTCAGTCGTGATGCTGCCAGGCTCGAGCGCGAACGCTGCTTCGGAGAAGGGCGGGACCATTTGTCCCTTGGCGAAGAAGCCGAGGTCGCCGCCGTTCGGACCGGTTGGACCCGTCGACTTTTCCTTGGCGACTTCGGCGAAGTCCGCACCGTCCTGCAACTCCTTGATGACAGCCTTTGCCTCGTCCTCCGTTTCGAGAAGAATGTGTCGTGCGTGGACTTCCTCCTCGGGCTCGATCGCCGAGATTTCCTCATCGTAGCGCGCCCGGAGTTCCTCGTCGTTGACGGTGCTTACACCCTCCTTAGCGAAATAGGCATTGTGCAGGGTCCGGTCGCGCAGGAAATCGATTGTCGCGGCGGTCTCGGCGTCATCCTGCAAAGAAGCCTCTTCGGCCGCCTGTGCGAGCACCTTGATATCGATCAGTGCCGCAAGAACGGCGATGCGGCGCTGGTCTTCCGGCACGCGCTGGAAGTCCCCGCCGATCTCATTCTGCGCGGCATTGAGGTCGGCTTCCGTGATTTCCTCGTCTCCGACGGTCGCGACGACGGAAGATTGGGCAAAAACAGGCGCCGCCGTCATGAGTGCAATGGCGGCCGTTGCGGAAATCAAGCCGAGACGTTTGCTCTGAAGCATGGTGAAACGCGTCCTTGGAGATGTGATCGTTCGATGAAACACCATGGCCAGGTTCCATCGCTCGACCTATGAAAGATCGCGAAAAACATGGCCTTTCGATGCCTGCACAGTCTGAAAGTGCAGGCGTAAGCGCCGTTGACAACGGTTTGGGGCACTCTTATCTCTCGCCCGTCCCGAAAGTCCAGCCGCCTTCGGATTAAGTTTTGCCAAGGCTCCCCGTGGCCATTTGCGGGTCGATACGAGAGCGCGGCGGCCGGGCTCGGTCCGGCGCGACATGCCGGTCAAATCGCAACAGGTCGAGAAGGACTGGTTCATGCTGGGTTTCGGCGGAATCGCCCGCAAATTGCTTGGTTCGTCGAACGACAGGCTCGTTAAAAAATATCGACACCAGATCGATGCGATCAATGCGCTGGAAGACGAGTTTTCCCAGCTGAGCGACGCCGAGTTGCGTGCCAAGAGCGACGAATTCAAAGCGCAGCTTGCTGAAGGTAAGACGGTCGACGATCTTCTCGTTCCGGCCTTCGCGGTCGTAAGGGAAGCGTCGAAGCGCACCCTCGGCATGCGCCATTTCGATGTGCAGCTCATCGGCGGTATCGTTCTCCACAAGGGCAATATCGCGGAGATGAAGACCGGTGAGGGCAAGACCCTCGTCGCGACGCTCGCCGTCTATCTCAATGCGCTTGAGGGAAAGGGCGTTCACGTCGTCACGGTGAACGACTACCTCGCCAGCCGCGACGCCGCCGACATGGGCCGCCTCTATGGCTTTCTCGGTCTGACCACCGGCGTCATCGTGCATGGTATGAGCGATGCGCAGCGACGCCAGGCCTACGCCTGCGACGTCACTTACGGCACCAATAACGAACTCGGCTTCGACTATCTTCGCGACAATATGAAGTATGAGCGCGCGCAGATGGTGCAGCGCGGTCATCACTATGCGATCGTCGACGAGGTCGACTCGATCCTGATCGACGAAGCACGCACGCCGCTGATCATCTCTGGTCCGCTCGACGACCGCTCGGAACTTTACAAGACGCTCGACGCCTTCATCCCGCAGCTTTCGGAAGAGGACTACGAACTCGACGAGAAGCAGCGCACGGCGACCTTCACCGAGGATGGTACGGAAAAGCTGGAGCGTCTGCTTGAAGAGGCCGGACATCTTCAGGGCGCCTCGCTCTACGATATCGAGAACGTCGCAATCGTCCATCACGTCAACAATGCGCTGAAGGCTCATCAGCTCTTCCAGCGCGACAAAGACTACATCGTCCGTGGCGACGACGTGGTCATCATCGACGAGTTCACCGGCCGCATGATGCCGGGCCGGCGCTTCTCCGAGGGCCTGCATCAGGCGCTAGAAGCCAAGGAACAGGTGACGATCCAGCCCGAGAACCAGACGCTCGCCTCGATCACCTTCCAGAACTACTTCCGCATGTACGACAAGCTGTCCGGCATGACCGGTACCGCTCAGACGGAAGCGGCCGAGTTCGGCGATATTTACGGACTAGACGTGATCGAGGTTCCGACGAACCTGCCGATCGCGCGTATCGACGAGGACGACGAAGTCTATCGGACCTTCGAAGAGAAGTTCCAGGCGATCAGCAAGGAAATTCAGGAGGCCCATTCGCGCGGCCAGCCAATTCTCGTCGGCACGGTCTCGATCGAGAAGTCCGAGCACCTTGCCGAAATCCTGAAGCGCGATGGCATGAAGAACTTCAAGGTTCTGAACGCCCGCCACCACGAGGAAGAAGCCGGCATCGTCGCCCAGGCCGGCGTGCCGGGCGCAGTGACGATCGCCACCAATATGGCGGGTCGTGGTACGGACATTCAGCTCGGCGGCAATCCGCAGATGCGGATCGACACCGAACTCGGCGACATGCCGGAAGGTCCCGAGCGCCAGAAGGCGGAAGCCGCGATCCGCGCCGAGGTCGGCCTTCTGAAAAAGCAGGCTATCGAAAACGGTGGGCTCTACGTTCTCGCGACCGAGCGTCACGAATCCCGCCGCATCGACAATCAGCTGCGTGGCCGTTCCGGCCGTCAGGGCGATCCGGGCCGTTCCAAGTTCTATCTGTCGCTTCAGGACGACCTGATGCGCATCTTCGGCTCCGACCGTATGGACGGGATGCTGCAGAAGCTTGGCCTCAAGGAAGGCGAGTCGATCGTCCATCCCTGGATCAACAAGGCTCTGGAACGCGCCCAGAAGAAAGTCGAGGCTCGCAACTTCGACATCCGCAAGAATCTCCTGAAATACGACGACGTGATGAACGATCAGCGCCGCGTCGTGTTCGACCAGCGAGTCGAGCTGATGGAGGCAAGCCCGGACGAGGTCGCCGAGACGACCACCGATATGCGGCACGAGACGATCGAAAGTCTCGTCAAACGGCACATTCCGGAAAAGAGCTATCCGGAGCAGTGGACGACGACTGAACTCCGCGACGAAACGCGTGATACGCTCAATCTCGACCTTCCAATTGTCGAATGGGCTCAGGAAGAGGGCGTTGCGGAAGACGATATCCGCGAGCGGATGACGGATGCCGCCGACAAGCACGTCGCCGATAAGACCGAGCGGTTCGGAACGGACATGATGGCCTATGTCCAGCGTTCACTGGTGCTCCAGACGATCGATGGTTTGTGGCGCGAGCATCTCGTCAATCTCGACCATCTGCGCAATGTCGTCGGTTTCCGCGGCTATGCCCAGCGTGATCCGCTGAACGAGTACAAGTCCGAGGCTTTCGAGCTCTTCCAGACCATGCTCGCCAATATGCGCGAGCGTGTGACGACCCAGATCATGCAGGTCGAGATCGTCCAGCAGGACGAGGCCCAGCGCGATCTCGCTCCACCTGAAGAGATGGAAGCGCATCATTTCGACGCCACCACTGGCGAGGATATGATGGGCGACGGCTCGGACCGGATGACGGCGAATTTCACGCCGACGGAAGCTGACGGCCTGCGGGTCGATGCCGACAATCCGGATCAGTGGGGCCGTGTCGGCCGCAACGAGGCCTGCCCGTGCGGTTCGGGCAAGAAGTTCAAGCACTGCCACGGCGCCTACGTCTGAGGCAGATTCCTGACGGAAACTGTCATCCTCGGGCTCCGTCCCGAGGATCCAGTACGGCGCCGGCGCCTTTCGTCAGGACTGCGACGACCCCATCCGCGGTTTCATGAACACGCACCGCATTCCGGCTTCTGGACCCTCGGCTCGGCACCCGAGGGAGACGGAGCATGGGCTGGGATGGAAGTCCCTCGGTGGATTCCAGGGTGAAGTGCAACGTGATCATGAGAAGCGGATTTGGACGTCTTTGCCAAGTTCTTTGAGCATGGCTTGGAGAGGCGTGACGAAGCCGAGGCATTTTCTCGGTGTCGTATTG